>CAYPVN010000158.1:0-4416 GCA_964414155.1 uncultured Chitinophagales bacterium | reverse complement strand
TTTGGAAGGGAAGTTGAACTACCGTTGCTTTCCGAGCTTGCAAAGGTCGTGGTTGTTGTTCTTGCTTTGTACTTTATTGTCCGCATTCAGGACCTTATAAACAGAGATGCGTTGAAGTATGTCTTCGAGCCCGGGTATCAGAGCATCATGTTTCTGGGTGAAATCATTCTCGGTGTGGTTGTTCCTTTCTTCCTCTTGTTGAGCAAGAGAATTCGGACAAGCAAAGTTGGATTATTCTACTCATCAGTGCTTGTTCTGCTGGGGTTTGTGGCCCACAGAATGAACACGGCGATCACGAGCATGGAACAGTGGCCGACTCGCACATACATCCCATCATGGCAGGAACTGTTCATTACGCTCGGTCTTGCGGCAGCGGGGTTTGTAGGGTTCTCATTCGTAGCGAGGTACTTTGATGTGTTCAATGAGAAATCGCATCTGGTGCCGAAGGAGGCGGTCGTGGGAGACGTGCGAGAGGTCAAGACGGTGCAGGCGGGTTGAGCTGTTCATTACGTTTGTTTCTGGGGGGAGATCGGGCACAGGAGGGATCCTGTGCCTTTTCTTTTTTCTCGGGTTTATTATGCAGCGGGAAACGTCGGCTCATGTTTTCCATCTTCCCGAATCCAATTCTCATTTGTGAAAAAAAGCGGATGTATTCGAGGCTCGAGGTTCGGAATATGTCGAGAAACCCCTTCAATACACGCACCCCGCTTCATTCTTGATGGCATGATTTATGACCAATTGATGGTGAAGGACTCCGTCGGCCCGAAAAAAAGACATGCGGTTTACCCATTCCATAGCATTTCGTCTATTCCTCTTGATAGCCACCGTCCAGACGGTGATCCTTATAGCGTTGACCATTGCAACGATCCAGATTCAACAGTCACACCTCATGGAGAATGTTGTTCTCAGTGCCGTTCGTGTGAGCGATCTGATTGCGCGGTCAACTCGTTACAGCATGCTGCTGAACAGGAAGGAAGATGTGCACAACATCATTTCGTCTGTTGGTAAGGAGCCTGGTATCGAGGGGATCAGGATTTACAATAAACAAGGGGAGATCATCTTTGCCACCGTCGCCTCTGATATCTACACTACCGTTGATGTGAATGCCGAGGCGTGCGTCAGCTGCCACGCATCATCCGGACTGGACCGTCCTTCTTCAACGGAACAGCTTTCTCGGATCTTCACAAAGCCAGGCGGGGACCGGGTGCTCGGCCTGATTACGCCCATTCGTAATGAGTCGGAGTGCTCAAATGCTGCGTGCCATGCCCATCCCGACACAAAGACGATTCTCGGCGTCCTTGACGTGAAGATGTCTCTCGCGCAGATCGACATGCGGCTTGAGGAGAGCAGGAATCAGTTGCTTGCCCTTTCCGCAGCGGCCGTGTTGCTGATTGCTGTAGTGTCCGGTTGGTTCATATGGATTTTCGTGCGGCGACCGGTGAAGCGGCTTATCGGTGGAATGCAAATGGTTGCATCGGGAGAACTCGGACTGCGGCTTGAGGCGACGTCGCGGGACGAGTTGGGCCAGCTTGCATCAACCTTCAACCGCATGTCTGATGACCTCGAGAAGGCCCGCGCTGAGATCACCGCATGGTCGGGCACACTCGAACAAAAAGTTTCAGAGAAGACTGCCGATCTTGAACTTGCACATAAGCAAATGGTGCGGGTGGAAAAAATGGCCTCGCTTGGAAACCTCGCAGCAACAGTCGCCCATGAACTCAACAATCCCCTTGAAGGTATCCTGACGTTTGCCAAGCTCCTCATCAAGCGCATCAAGAAACTCCCTGTTCCCCCTCAGGATGCGCAGGTGCTGAACGATGAGCTTCAGCTTGTTGCCGATGAGGCCCAGCGTTGCGGCACCATAGTTAAGAACCTCCTCGTTTTTGCGCGCCAGAGGGGAGGCGCGTTTCAACATGCCAGGTTGCGACCGATCATTGATCGCTGTGTTCTTTTGATGAATCATCATGCCGAGATGCGCAATGTCGCCATTCAAGTGAACGTGGTTGAGGACGATGCGCTGGAGTGCGATCCGAACCAGATTCAACAGGCGTTGATTGCGTTGATGATGAATGCGATCGAAGCAATGTCGATGCCTGACCGGCCAGCAGGAGGCACTCTGAATGTCGAGGCTGAGAAAGCGGGAGGCGATCGTGAGCTGATCGTCCACGTGGCCGACACAGGTGCTGGCATGACAGATGAGGTTCGTGCGAGCATCTTCGAGCCATTCTTCACAACGAAATCGGAAGGAAAGAGTGTAGGCCTTGGTCTCGCTGTTGTGTACGGTATCGTCGAGCGTCATCACGGTATTATCGACGTTCACTCTGCATTGGGCAAGGGCACTACCTTTGTCATTACTCTACCCAGAAATCAACCGGTGGAGATGGAACAGGACTCCGCTCTACCACCGTTCAAAGGAGCGTAAGATGAACAAAAGCAATATTGGAATACTGGTGGTTGATGACGAGCTCATTGTGCGCGAATCATTGACGAAGTGGTTCCGCGAAGACGGTTATCGCGTGGATGCAGCTGAAAATGCAGCAACGGCGCTTAAGAAATTACAGGGGGCGAGGTGGGATCTCCTTCTTGTTGATATCAAAATGCCGGGAATGGATGGTATTGAACTCCTTCAAAGGGTGAAAGAGATCGACAAGAGTATCATCGTTATCATTATCACTGCCTTTGCTGCTGTTGATACGGCAGTCAAAGCCTTGAAGCAGGGTGCTTACGATTACATTACGAAACCGATCGATCCTGACTATCTCGATCATCTCATCGACAAAGCCCTTGCGCAACAATTGGTGGTGCGGGAGAACCTCAAACTAAAAGCAACGGTAAGTGAGCTTGCTTCGGCACAGGATATCATCGGGGAATCTGCAGAGATGAAACAAGTCATGGAACTCGTCCGAACTGTAGCTCCGACCGACACCACCGTCTTGATCTGGGGGGAAAGCGGAACCGGCAAGGAATTGGTTGCCCGTGCCATTCACAATCAGAGTCCCCGCAAGTACTTCCCCATTGTCACGGTCAATTGCGGTGCGATGACGGAGTCATTGCTCGAGAGTGAGTTGTTCGGTCACGAGCGAGGCGCATTCACCGGCGCACAATATCGCCGCAAAGGAAAGGTGGAATTGGCTGACGGCGGAACGCTGTTTCTGGATGAGATCGGCAACATTGATCCGAAAACGCAGATGGATCTATTGAGAGTGATTGAGACAAAACAGTTTATGCGCGTTGGCGGGAGCGAGAATATTCACTCCGATTTCCGGGTCATCTGTGCAACCAATAAGAACCTCGAACAAGCCGTCAAGGATGGGACGTTCCGGGAAGACCTGTACTATCGCATCAACGTGTTCAAGATCTGCATCCCGGCGCTGCGAACGCGTCGGGGGGATATCACACAACTCGCACACTACTTTCTTGAAAAAAATGCCCGCGCAATGAACAAGCAATTTCAGGGATTCAGCACGGAGGCGATTCAGGCACTTAAGGCGCACGACTGGCCCGGTAATGTACGAGAATTGGAGAACGCCGTCGAGCGGGCTGTTGTGGTAGGCAATGGGCCCACAGTCGAGCGAGAGCATCTCCCGGTCCAAACAGCGATACCTGCCACAAGGGAAGGCAAGAAGCTCGATGATGTGGAACATGCGCACATCGAACGGATTCTTGTCGAGACAGGATGGAACGTGAGCCGCAGTGCTGCCATTCTCGATATTGATCGGGTGACGCTTTACCACAAGATTGAAAAGTATGGACTGAAGAGAAAGCAGTGAGGACGATTTATCTCCTGCCGCTCGGGAATGCCGACCGAACTCTTGCTGAAGGTCTGAGCTCCCCATTGCAGAAGACGTTCCAATTACCTGTCGAGATTAGGGAGTCCCGGCTTGACATCACTCCGTTCTATGATGATTCAAGAGGTCAATTCGATTCCACCCAGATTCTCCAATTCCTTCAGAGAACAGAGCCCGTAATGGAAAAAGGACGAAGGTTAGCCTCCTCAACGCTTCTTGCTATCCTTTCCAAGGATCTCTTTATCCCAATTCTTACACATGTTTTTGGAGAAGCCGAACTCAACGGGTCCGTTGCGGTGGTTTCGTACCACCGACTTCAAAACGAACTCTACGGGTTGCCCAAGAACCGCGTTTTGCTTGAAGAGCGTCTTCAAAAAGAGGCGGTGCACGAGCTCGGGCACGTTTATGGTCTTGTCCATTGTACTGACCATCAGTGCGTGATGCACACTTCAACCTATGTGGAAGATATTGACCTAAAGACAGACAAATTTTGTAAGGAATGCGCCCGACATCTCGCTCGGGACGGTGGTCATGGCGTTGCCAAATTCTCCGGAAGATGATGGGGGCGGCCAGACCGAGAAGCTCCCCACGAATAACTTGACTTTATCTCCCAACCGTTCTATCTTGC
>CAYPVN010000157.1:0-4468 GCA_964414155.1 uncultured Chitinophagales bacterium | reverse complement strand
AGAAGCCTGAGGAGAAGAAGTCAATGCCTGCAATGCCATCCGGCGGCGGCATGGGTGATATGTACTAAGATGTTCCTGCGGGCGATTCCCGCCGAAGGCGAGGCTCGCCAAGGGTGGCACGAATCGCCATTATGGTAGTTGAATAACAACGAAGCCCTCACCGAAAGGTGGGGGCTTTTGTGTTTTCAGCTTGGCCCATTGTCCAAGACAATCTTACATTTTTACTTGACAACCCGCTTTTCATTTCTTAAATTGGAAACGTGTAATACATAAATCGTTTCCTTTGCGATAGAGCCTTTGAATACTGGCTTTTTCTTTTGCATTGACGGAAACGACAGATACGTAATAAGTTTCCATAAGTGGTTCCCAATGTCCGTAGACGACATCACCAAAGAAAAAATCTTCTCCTCTTGTCAGGAGCGGTTCTTCAGGGAGGGGTTCTCCAGAATCTCGGTCGATGAGATTGCAGCCGACCTTGCAATAAGTAAGAAGACCTTTTACAAGTATTTCTCTAGCAAGGAAGACCTTGTCCAGCAGATCATGGAACACTTCATGGGAGGCGTTCGGACGACCAGCGAACGAATACTGCTCAGCGACAAGAGCGCCGTCGAGAAGCTCTCTGAGATCATCTCGATGCTTGCGACCAACACCAGCAGATTGACCCCCGCATTTGGACAGGACATCCAGAAACGTATACCGCGATTGTGGAATCAGATTCAGGAGTTCCGCAGGCAGAGACTATCGGATCTGTTCACTCGTCTTACCACTCAGGGCGTGGCCGAGGGGACAATGCGACCTGAGATGAACAAGCGTGTATTCCTTATGTGCGTCATCAGTTCCATTGAAGGCATCATGCAACCTCATCTTATTGCCCACGAGTCCTTCTCGATAAGTGAAGCAGTAAAGGAAATCATGAGCATCTTTTTCAAGGGCGCTCTCACAGAACAAGGGCGCGAGCAATTCGAGCGACTTCAGCATACATGATATCCACATAACGTGAGGAGTTTATGCGTTCGACAATCGCAATCGTAACACCCTTCGTGACTACACTGCTTCTCTTCGGCTGTTCCGGGAATTCCGGAGATCGGATCGAAGCCTCCGGCACAATCGAAGGAACGGACGTCAACATTGGGAGCGAAGTAGCGGGACGTGTCAAGGAAGTCCGAATTGATGAGGGGACAAAAGTGAGTAAGGGGGACACTCTGGTCATTATTGATGACAGAGAGTATCAGATTCAGTTGCGACAGGCAGCTGCCAACGAAGAGGCGGCGGAGGCACAGTATCGGCTGGCGCTGGAAGGATCGAGGAAAGAGGATGTCCTTCAAGCCGAAGCAACATTCAAGAATGCCGAGTCGGATTACCAGCGAATGAAAACACTCCTCGCGTCCCAAACAATCACACAGAAACAATACGATGATGCGGAAGCGCGGTATGTCAGCGCGAAGCAAACGTACGAGAAGCTGGTTCGAGGCCTGCGCCGCGAGGAAGTCAGTGGAGTAAGGGCAAAGCGTGACCAGGCAGCCGCGCAAGCTGACCAGCTCCGCAAGAAGCTTCACGACTGCTACATTCTTTCCCCAATCCAGGGTATCGTGACGCTGAAAGGGGTCGAGCCGGGCGAGCTTGTTGGCATTGGTTCCAATGTTCTCCGGGTAACCTACCTCCAGAAAGTCAAACTTACGATCTATGTCAACGAAGTGGATATCCCAAAAGTGCGATTGGGACAGAAAGCCACCCTAACCGTGGATGCGTTCAAGGACCGGACCTTCGAAGGTACGGTCATCTACAAATCTCCGGTTGCAGAGTTCACGCCCAAGAACGTCCAGACGAAAGAAGAGCGGACGAAGCTCGTGTATGCGGTCAAGATTCAAGTTGAAAATCCGGACGGCGTGTTAAGTCCCGGGCTACCTGCCGATGCAGCACTTTCGACGCGATGATGATATGTCTCTGGCAATCGATGTAGATAATCTCACCAAAAAGTTCGGCGACCTCCTCGCGGTAGACAGGCTCCGTCTGTCCATAGAGGCTGGTGAAATGTTCGGCCTCGTCGGGCCGGATGGATCCGGAAAAACAACAGCCATCCGCATGCTCTGTGGTATCCTCGCACCATCATCAGGGACGGCCACAATTTTAGGCCACGACATTGTGAAGGAAGCGGATACGGTCAAGAAAGAAATCGGCTATCTATCTCAGAAGTTCTCCCTCTATGGGGACCTCAGCATCGATGAGAACATCGAGTTCTTCGCGGAGATCAACAAGGTCTACGATTATAGGGAGCGGCGAGAGGAGTTGCTGGAATTCACCCGTCTCGCCCCATTCCGGACGAGACTCGCCGAGAAACTCTCCGGTGGCATGAAGCAAAAACTGGCGCTCGCCTGCACGCTCATTCACACACCGAAAATCATTTTTCTGGATGAACCAACGACCGGCGTTGATCCGGTTTCACGCAGGGATTTCTGGAAGATCCTGCAAAGTCTCTTGCAGAGCGGCATCACCATTGTTATGAGCACTCCCTATCTGGATGAGGCGGAACGGTGCACGCGGGTCGGGCTGATGAACAAGGGGAGTATCATGAAAGTCGACACGCCGACGAATCTGAAAAAGGAGATGAAGGGCGAGGTAGTAGAAATTGTGTGCAATCGTGTGCGCGATGCGTTCAATGTTGCGAAACGGCTCGCAGTCGTGAAAGAAGTACACGCGTTCGGCGACAGGCTTAATGTCATACTCGATCATGCAGAGAGGGATTTTCCCGCAGTATCAGCATCGCTCACGTCAAAAGGAATCACGATTACAAATTGGCGCATGATCGCGCCGTCGCTGGAAAATGTCTTCATCTCACTTTTGGGTCATTCCAAAGCACAAGAGGTTGCGGTATGAAATGGATACTTCTGTTACTGGTCCTCGCGACGGCTTCCGGCGTTGCGCAGGAGGCGAAAACCCTGACAATGGATGATGCAATTCGCATCGGCAAAGAGCAAAGCAAGACTCTGAAGGCCTCTTCCATGAAGGTCGAGGCTGCTTCCGCGCGGGCAAGCGAGGTGAACACGAACCTGCTGCCGTCGTTGAAAGTCGAAGCGGGCTACAAGCGCTTGAGTGATGTCGACCCGTTTGCCGTTACTTTGCCGTTTCTTCCTTCGTCTGTAGTACTCTCGCCTGTTGTGCTCAACAATTACAATCTCAAAGTGTCGTTGCAACAGCCATTGTTCACAGGGTTCAAGCTGCGCAGTAATGCAAGAGCGGCAGAACTGACGGCAACGGCTGCCGAGTTTGAACATCGCTCGGACGAAGCCGATCTGATCCTCAACATCAGGAATGCCTACTGGTTGCTGTATCAGACCAGAGAGGTGAAGAAATTTGTTGATGAGAATGTGGAGCGGCTTGATGCTCATGTTGCAGACACAAGGAATCTCATGAAAGCCGGTCTTGTCACACGGAACGACCTTCTGAAGATTGAAGTGCAGCTCTCCAGCGCAAAGCTGACGCAGATCGACGCCGCTAATGATGTGCAGGTGGCTTTGATGAATCTGAACAACCTCCTCGGTCTCCCGCTCGATACCGATCTGCAACTATCTTCTGTTCCTGAGGAGTACTCCAACGGTGGAAGTACCGGCGCGCTTGCACAGAACCTTGTTATGCGGGCGCTTACGTCTCGTCCTGACCTGCAGTCGATGCACTACCGGGTGGAGGCAAGTGAGGCAAGCGTAACGGCGGCAAGAGGGAACTGGTGGCCGCAAGTCTTTCTGGCCGGCGCGTATTTCTACAATCGTCCGAACGCGCGCTACCTGCCGACGCGGGATGAATTCAAGGGGACATGGGAGGTGGGTGTGCAGCTTCAGTTCGATCTCTGGAACTGGGGCGCAACGGGATATCAGACCGAGCAGGCAAAGGCCCAGCTTCAGCAGGTGGAGTATCTGTATGATCAGATGAAGGATAACGTCTCGCTCGAGGTGACTCGCAACCAGTTGCAGGTCGAGAGAAGCCGACAGAAGATTGGCGTTGCAAGGGAAGCTATTGGCCAGGCCGAGGAGAATTACCGCAGTACAAATGATAAGTACACGAACGGGCTCGCCACGTCGTCGGATCTGCTCGATGCGGACGTTGCGCTGTTGCAGGCGAAAACGAATCTGACCGGAGCGCTTGTTGAACATGAAATCGCACAGGCGCGGTTGGCACGATCGATTGGCGAAGAACGATGATCAATTCCTCAGAGGAACGCTGGTAGTATGGATGCAATCCAGGTAAATAACCTGACGAAGAAGTTCGGCGACTTTACGGCGGTGAACAGTGTAAGCTTCACGGTGAAGCAAGGCGAGATCTTCGGCTTTCTTGGTGCGAACGGTGCCGGCAAATCCACAACAATCCGCATGCTGTGCGGTCTGTTGCAGTCAACGTCCGGGGCCGCGATGGTTGGCGGGTACGACATCAACACGCAGACGGAGATGGTGAAGCTGAACATCGGCTACATGTCGCA
>CAYPVN010000156.1:0-4503 GCA_964414155.1 uncultured Chitinophagales bacterium | reverse complement strand
CGCCACCACGGTAATCGCTGACGCCGTACTTTGCCAGATACGTGTATCCCGCGTGTCCGGGTCGGAACATGTCTTTGATCTTGTCATACACTTTCGATTGCTGGTCTTTGTTCCAGATAACCATGCAAATAGGCGTGCCGGTGGTTTTGCCTTCGAAGACGCCACTGAGAATCTCAACCCGATCCGCTTCTTGCCGCGCAGTGGTCACTTTGCTCTGCCCCGGCCGTCTGCGGTCAAGCTCTTTCTGAATATAGTCCGTGTCGATGGGCAATCCCGGTCTCACACCATCGATGACAACGCCGACAGCTTTGCCGTGGCTCTCGCCGAAGGTGGTGATGCGAAACTGTGTACCGAATGTGTTTCCAGCCATAGGATGATTACGGATTGTGGATTGTCCCTGCCTGCCGGAGCGGCAGCGCAGGCATGGATTTCGGATTACAGCTTTTCAAATTCCCTCCAGAATGAAGGGAAAGATTTTCTCACACAATCAGGATTTTCAATCTTCATTCCCGGCACTCGCAGGCCGATAAGAGCGAAACTCATCGCAAGACGGTGATCGTCATAGGTATCAAGCTGAGCGCCGGTGAGAGTGGCGGGATCGATTTCAAGTCCATCGTCCGTCACCCTGATGCGGGCGCCGAGTTTCGTCAGCTCAGTTGCCAGCGCGTCGAGCCGGTTCGATTCCTTGTACCTGAGATGTGCGACATTGCGGATGCGCGTCGGCCCGGATGCGAACAGAGCAGTCACGGCAAGCGTCGGTACAGCATCGGGCATGGAGTTCATATCCACGAGTGCGCCGCTCAGTGTGGTGTTACCTCTCACGCATATTCCCTCATTTCTTTCTGACACCGTGCAGCCCATGGATTCCAGTATTCGCATTAAGCCAATCTCTCCTTGCAGAGACTTCGAACTCAATCCTTCAACAACCACCTCGCCGCCTGTGATTGCAGCCGCGGCAAAAAAATAGGAAGCGCCCGAAGCATCCGGCTCAACGACAAACTCCGCTGGCCGATAACGCTGGCCTGCCTTGATAGAGAAACGCATACCGCCCGTGCGTTCAACGTCGACGCCGAATTGTTTCATCACAGCAAGAGTCATCTCGGTATATGGGACGGAGGAAGGCTCCCCCTCAACTTCGATCACGGTATCACTTGTTGCGTATGACGAAACCATGAGGAGTGACGAAAGAAACTGTGAGCTCTTCTCTCCGTTTACCCGCGACAGGCCACCGTTGAGTGTCCTTCCCTCAACTTCGTACCGAAGCATACCGGAGTGAGCCCTTGCTTTCACTCCCACCATCGCAAGCGCATCGAGCAGATCGTTGATCGGACGCTCGGACATTCGGGACGCGCCTTCGAGGACGACCTTACCCTGTGCAAGCGCCGCAAGAGAAATCAGAAAACGCAAGGTTGTGCCTGCGTTGCCCACAGGAATCGGGAACTTCGGCGCGTACAGTTTCCCGCCCGTGCCATGAACAATCAGTGCGTCGTTTTGTTTCCGTACGAGCACGCCCAACTGGTTGAGGCCGTTGGCAAGCAATGCCGTATCATCACTGTCGGACGCATTACGGATTGTGGACTCCCCCTGAGCAAGCGCCGCGCAGATAAGTACCCTGTTGGTAATGCTTTTCGAACCCGGTACGCAGATACGCGCCTTCACAGAACCGGCTGGTGTGATTTCTTTGATCATCCATCAATCCCACGATCATGCATCAAGCTTTTTCAGGATATTCTTCATGAACGCTGTGCTCGGTCGGACCCCCGAGTACAGATGCGACTGCGCTGCTGCCTGTCCAATGTACATTTCTGTCCCCTGAACAATCCGCGCACCGACACTGCGCGCATCTCGCAACAGCCTTGTCATGGGTGGATTGTACACAACGTCCAACACGACTTTATTCCTGAGGATTGTCTTCGGTACCGGAGACTCATTGATATCAGGAAACATGCCGACGGGCGTTGCATTCACCAGTATGTCGAACTTGACGCTCCTGAGGTTTGCCATCTTCACAGCTTCAAGTCCGAATTCTTTTGCGAGATGGCTGGCCCTCGCCATCGTCCTGTTGACAATCAGCACCTCAGCCCCGCGCTGTTTTGCTTCATACGCAATCGCCCGGGCCGCACCCCCCGCGCCAATGATGAACACCCGCTTCCCCTTTACGCGCATGACTTTCTCGATAGCATCGAGCGCGGCGGGAGCGTCGGTGTTTGTCCCGATCAACCTTTTCCCACGCCGGATTACAGTGTTCACCGCGCCAATCCCTTCGGCAACCGAATCGATTTGATCCAGGTAGCGAATAATCGATTCCTTGTGCGGGATCGTCACACTCAATCCGCTTACATGCGGTGCAACAAGCTTCATGAACTTCCTCAAGTCCCTAACCGGAAACCTGCAGTACACCGCGTTCCTCTTCGCGCGTCTGAAGAGAGGATTGTGCAGATAGGTTCCCTTGCTTTGTCGCATCTGAGCGCCGACAACAACACCAAAGATCTCTGTTTTGCGATCAAGCTGATCTGCGCGATAGGGATCTCGCAAATGACTGGCAGGCAACTGCCCGGGTGCGGCCGACTTTTCATCCTCCGTTGACGCATATGTGGCCCATCCACCAAATTTCTTATAGAGGATTCGGCTGGGTTCACCGAATTCACCCATTACTACCGCCACCGCCTTACGTTTGTCACCCCTTGCCTTCGCGAGAAAATCGATCGCATGATGTATCTCGTAACCATCAGATGCAATATAGGCCATCTTGATGACATCCGCTCCCGTGGAATGCAAATCCCTGTATATGCGGGTAACGTCAGAGGGAGGTCGGCTGAGGAGATGATGAGAAACGATGACTGGCGTTTCCTTCTTTCGACGGATGAATTCCTTGATGATCGACGGCGCAACGCCCAACTCGATATCAACATAATGGGCGCCAAACACCGCGGCGAGATCGAGCATCCCGATGCGCTCTCGTTCAGACCCGGTGAACTCCCCTCCCTGCCAATCAGGCCTGCATGTTGCGATGGTCGGTTTATGGGTTGAGGAAAGGAGTCGTGCGATGTTGGGTCGGTCCATAAGGTCAAGCCGGAACTCAAACATGTCAGCGTACTTCGAAGATGAAGCTACTTGCTGTAGAGCTTCTTGCATTGATGAACCGGTGATGGAAACAATGATCATTGGGTGATTCCGGATTTCTCGTTAGTCGTCAATGATCTCCTTGATGAAGGGTGTCGGCACCTCTACCCCTATGATTGCATGTCCAATACCTTTCAGCAGAGAGAATTTCGTCGTGGCGTTTTCGGATTTCTTGTCAAGGGAGAGCGCTTCAAAAAATTTTGTCCGACTCTTGATGCGTGGAGATTTCGTAGGAAGACCGAGATCCTGCAGAAGCTTCATGAGTCTTGCATACTCTTTCTGTGAGAGAGCTCCCATGTTCAATGCAATCCGGGATTCTGCTGCCAGTCCCATCGCAACAGCAGCACCGTGGTCAATCGTGTAATTACTGGCAGCCTCCAGAGCATGGCCGATGGTATGGCCTGCATTCAGCGCCTTTCGCAGGCCCGATTCGAATTCATCCTTTTCGATAACGGCTGCTTTCAACGCAACAGCGTGTGCGATCATGTCGGCAATCAGAGCGACATTCTCCTTCCGGATTCTCTTTGAGGATCGCTCAAGCCAGTCGAACAATTTCCGATCGAGAGCCGCGGCAATCTTCACCACTTCCGCGAGGCCATTTCTGAATTCGGCAACCGTAAGCGTGCGCAGCACCTCCGGATCGATATACACACCGGCAGGTTGATGGAATGCACCGACGAGGTTTTTGCCGAACGGATGATTAATTCCAACCTTTCCCCCTACACTACTATCCACTTGCGCGAGCAACGTCGTCGGAACCTGAATGTAGCTGACTCCCCGCAAGACTGTTGCCGCAACGAACCCGGCAAGATCGCCGACCACACCCCCTCCAACCGCGATAATGAGGCTGTCCCTGCGAATGCCGAGACACAGTAATTGTGTCTGGAGCGCAAGAGCAAGCTTTGCATTCTTTGAATGCTCTCCCGCCGGCACATCCAGTAAACATGCATTGACACCCGCCGCATTCAACCGACGAAAGAAGCGTCTCGTGTAGAGTCTTTGCACATTCCAATCGGTGATCACAAAAACCCTGCGGCCCCCCACGTTGCGGGCGATCAGCTCCGGGAGGCTCTTGAGCAATCCGGGCTGTATCACCACATCATACGATCGCTCGGCAAGAGTTCCAACGGCAACATGGACTGTGCGTTTCATAGATTAACCATTCCAACAAAAAACCCCCACCGTCCGGTGAAGGCTCTTTGCTTTGTTGAATTACCTCAGCCAACGAAAGGAAAAATCACTCCAACTGACGCTTGACTTGATGTCGGAGGTTGGAGTGTACACGTGACTCATGAAGTGCTTGTACAAAAAGTACGGCATCACGGAGAGAAAGTCAATACGACCACGAATCCCTTGGAACTGCGGACTTTCTTTTGTATC
>CAYPVN010000155.1:0-4531 GCA_964414155.1 uncultured Chitinophagales bacterium | reverse complement strand
GTTGTGACGAGTTGCTTACGAAATCTCCCGACCAAGATCAATCCTTCGACAGCCCTATCGAAGGATTGACCAATGCAGAGCGCGCAATTTTCGCAAGGGGCGACGCAGCATTTGGTGAGGTATTTACATTCCAAACAGGGCTTGGCCCGATCTTCAATCAGGCCTCTTGCGAACGATGTCATGTTGGCGACGGACGCGGGCATCCATCAGTAAACTTGAAGCGTTTCGGTAGAAACCTTGGCGGTGGGCAATTCAATCCTCTTTTCGAGCTTGGAGGGCCGCAGTTGCAAGAGCGCAGCATACCTGGGTATCCCGCCGAGGTCATTCCTGCGCAGGCCAATACAATTTCTGAACGCGGCGGACCGCTTGTTGTTGGGCTCGGACTCATCGAAGCGATTCCGGATTCAATCATTCTGCGTCATTCAGATCCAAATGACGCCGACGGCGACGGCATTTCAGGCCGACCCAACCTTATCATCCCCTCAGAATTTCTCGGACTGGGGCCAGGTCCCTATCTCGGTAAGTATCTCGGCCGGTTTGCTCGCAAGGCGGGTGCGATCAATCTGCTGCAGCAAAGTGCAAATGCATACCATCAGGATATCGGAATCACATCGGACTACATTCCGGTTGAGAACCACAATCCACTTGCGGGCGGGCGAGGAGGCGATCCGGTTCCAGATCCGGAAATACCCGCTGCAACCGTGGACAACGTGGTGTTTTACCTTCAAACACTCCGCCCTCCATTGCGGCGTGGTGCAAATGATCCCAAAGTCCTCAGAGGGGAGCAACTCTTTTCAACAATCAAGTGCGCATCGTGTCATGTCCCGGTGATGATGACCGGACAGCATCCCATTGCAGCGCTCAACAACCGTCCGGCAGCATTGTATTCCGACCTTCTGCTGCATGATATGGGCCCCGACCTTGCCGACAACTTTATTGAGGGTGAAGCCACAGGAACAGAATGGCGTACAACGCCGCTCTGGGGATTGGGTATCGTGGAGAATGTGCTCGGCGGTACACCATTCTACCTCCATGACGGTCGGACCTCCGATCTGCGCGTTGTGATTGAACTGCACAAGGGGGAAGCGAGCGGCTCGCGAGAAAACTTCCTCCAACTTTCAGGGTCTGATCAGAACGCACTCCTGATGTTTCTGAAATCGTTATGATGACGAGAAAGCAATTCCTGAAGACAGCAACAGGGTTGGTGGCGACTGCGACGCTGGTACCGGTTGCGTCTGTAGTGAACGGATGTGCCCCGTCTTCGTACACGATCCACGCGCAGGTACGCGATAACACGGTGATTATCCCACTCAATTCAATCCCTGATCCTGAAGAGCGCGACAGCTACACAAGGGTATACATACAGCAGTTCACCAATCCCATCATCCTTTTCCATCGGGAAGATGGGGAGTTGATTGCCGTCCTCAGCACATGTTCTCATAACGGATGTGAAGTGAAAAAGCTGCGAAGGAAGTTCGAGTGTCCGTGTCATGGCTCGGAGTACAACCTCGAAGGACATGTCATCAGAGGTCCTGCACCGGAGCCGCTGGAAAGGTTCGAGGTTCGAGTGATGAGTGACAGACTTGAGATTATTTTAGAAGGTCCGCCATGAGCAGGGGGTTAACGGTTTTGCTTGCTTTCATGTCGTTGATGGCTTCGTGTGTCCACGAGGTTTGGAGTCAGGAAGACACAACAAAGGCTATCCCACATGTAAAGGGCGGAATCTATGATCGACCGTATATATTCCGTCCGTCGTCACGGATTGCCATAGGTGGCTATGCCGAGACGATGGTGCGTGTGGAATATGAGGAAGGTGTACACGAGAATACATCGTTCGAAGCGAGACGCTTCAACATCTTTCTGTTCTCTTCAATTTCCAGCCGGATCAAGTTCACATCGGAACTGGAGTTTGAACACGGAACGGAGGAGATCAAGCTTGAGATGGCATTGATCGATATGGAGTTCACCGAGGAGCTGAACCTGAGGGGAGGGATATTGCTCTCGCCGCTCGGCAAGTTCAACCTCGCACATGACGGTCCGAGGAATGAATTCACTGACCGTCCACTCGTCTCAACCCGGATCATCCCCGCAACACTTTCTGAAGCGGGTTTCGGATTATTCGGGTCCCTTTATCCCCATCCTGAGCACAGGCTGACGTACGAAGCCTATCTCGTGAATGGCTTGAATGACGGTGTCTTGCTTGGAGGCGATGGCACATCGATTCCGGATGGACGGCCAAGTGCGTTTGAAGAGGATAACAACGGCAGTCCGTCCTTTGTGGGTCGTCTCGCATGGCAGCCGGAGTCCGGAGGAGAGTTAGGTGTTTCGCTCCATACGGGGATTTACAATACGTACAGGAGTGAAGGACTGACCATTGACAGCAAGCGGAGTCTTACGATCTTCGCCGTCGACGGTGGTTGCGACATTGGCAACCTCTCGTTGAAGGGGGAATATGCGAACGCGCGTATTGAGGTGCCACATTCACTTCAGGGGTTGTTTGCGGAAAGACAACAGGGGTTCTACGGAGAGATATTGTATCGGTTGTTCAATGGCATCCTGCCTATGTTCCCGCAGTCCGTGCTTGCGGTCGGAGCCCGGTATGATTACATCGACCTTGACACCGGCACCAAGGGAGATGATACACACCGGCTCACCGTGGGAATGAATATCCACCTTGTCCCGGAGACCGTGATCAAGCTGGATTACCAGCACAACTGGGTTTTCGACAGGATCAAAAACGAAACACGCGCGGCGGTTATTCAATTCGGGGTGGCGACGTACTTCTGAAAGAAGGAAAGCTACCGGCCACCGATTTCCCTGCCTTCCAGCAGCAGCTTCTCGTATTCTTCCTTGTAGCGTTTGATTGCCTTGAGTAGCGCTTCAGCGATCCTGCGTTGCCCTGCATCGCTCGCGAGGAACCGCTCATCCTCCCGGTTGGAAAGATACGCGGTCTCCACCAGTACGTTCGGCATCGCGGCCCCCACAAGTACGTAAAAACCTGCTTGCTTTACACCGCGGTTAGGGATGGCGAGATGGCTCTCCATTTCCTGTTGCGCAATGTCCGCGAACAATTCGCTGGCTTTCACATGGGCACTCTGTGCCATCGTGACGAGTATAAAGTTTTCCTCCGTCAACTCCTTGTACCGCTCTGCGTATCCTTCTTCAAGTTTGATAACGGAGTTCTCACGCTCGGCGATGGCAACAGCCTCCGACGTTCGCCCGGGCCGGAGGAGATACACCTCGAACCCGCGCGTCGGGCCGGGCCTTCGTTTGAGGGAATTACAATGGATGCTGACAAACAGTTTCCCCTCTGCCTCGTTGGCAATCCTGCCTCTTCTGTCCAGCTCGACAAAGGAATCATCGGTACGTGTGTACACGACCTTTACATTTGGCAGATGTTTGGTGATCAATTTGCCGAGCTTCAACGAGATGCCAAGCGTTACGTCCTTCTCCTTTACACGGGTGACGCCTGTTGCACCATAGTCCCTCCCGCCGTGGCCTGGGTCGATCACGATAACGCCAAGCTCCCACCGCTTTCTCTGGTCTTCAAGGCTTGCCTGAATCTCACGGCGCTTGCTTTCCAGAAGGATTCTGTCTTCGGCACCGGGAGTTCTGAGGGTAATAAGAATGTCGTTGGAATTATCCTGCTTGATGATTTCTGAGGCCGCGATTTTTCCCGAAAGCCTGAAGGTGAGCTGAACGGATGTTGGTGACTGGATTGCGACAATCTTCCGAACCAACCCGACAGGCTTCAGTTTGTTCAATGCATCCACGTCCGCCCGCGCATCGGCAATCGTGACATATAACCAGCCATCCTGTTTGAGCCAGCTTTCAAAGTCCGTTAACGGTCTGGATGCGGGAATGCGAATGAGCATGCCGTTCGACTTCCGCTCCATGTGCAGTGTTGAAAAATCAAACCCGGTCATTGCCCCGGCGCGAACGCGCAACACACCGGATTTCGGATCGTACTGCATATCTTTCTTGAACACAACATCGAAGAACGGTATGAACGCCTCCATCGGTACGTGGTAGGAGTTCCCCTTGTACAAAACGTTGGAGGGAAGTTGATGGATGGTGCGACGTTCACCGGCCGATGATAATGACGACTGGTACGAAAGAACGATGAATGGATTATCCGCCGTAACCTTCACACGACACGAAACCCCCTGCACCTGGAACTTCAGCTCAAACTTTTTGGCCGGCTGATTCTCAAAAAAGGCGAGGGAAAAAGCCGTCGCAATATCGTTAAGCGAACCGTACAGAATGTTCTGCTTCGGGAGTGTCGCAATCGTTGCCGAGCGAGAAGGGTCGTTTTCAAATTCGACCCGGAGATGTTGTTGTGCAAGAAGCGGAGAAGGGGAGGACAGGAAAGCGAAACAGCAGATGGCAGACAGAACCAGCGTACAGCTATAGGTTCGTCGTCTCATCTATCGGTAATTGGTGAATTGCATTGCAAAGGAAAGCTCGGCGTTGCGCAGGGTGGACATCACCGTCTGCAGATCGTCCTTGTTCTTGCCGCTCACCCGAATTT
>CAYPVN010000154.1:0-4563 GCA_964414155.1 uncultured Chitinophagales bacterium | reverse complement strand
GACCTGTCTCGTGCAGCTTTTCCGATTATCGTCTCTGTCGGAGATGCCGACGAGATGATTCCTCGTGAAGAAGCAGAGCGGCTCGTGAGCCTGCTCCCCAATGCAAAGCTTCACGTCATGAATAACACGAAACATCCCATGCAGAGTGTGCTGAAGGCCCCGTTTGTGGAGCTGGCCCTTTCGTTCTTCGGAAAGGGAGCGAACGAACATGAACAACAAAGGAGTGTACTATGAAACGACTATATCTTTCACAAACCGATAAGAAGATCGCGGGCATTTGCGGCGGTCTTGCGGAGTACATGGAAGTGGATTCCACGCTTGTCCGTCTGGTTGCTGTTGCGGGCGGACTTATTACAGGGGTCATCCCACTTGTCCTTGCATATCTCGTTGCGTGGATCATCGTCCCGGTCAAACCCCGGGAATAGATGAACTAATTTTAATTTCTTCCTTCAAATGAAGTGTTTTTCAGGTGAGCCTTGATGTTCATTCTTCTTGATTTTGTTCCTCCGCTTTCTTAGATTTGTCACGCCGCAGAACGGAATCTGCCCTGGTACAAATCGTAACGAAACTTTCAAACGTATGTCCATTACAGTGCAACATCTCACCAAGACGTATGGTGAGCAAAAAGCCATAGACGATATCTCGTTCGATGTCAAGACGGGAGAGATCCTCGGCTTCCTTGGCCCCAACGGTGCAGGAAAGACGACGACGATGAAGATCCTCACCTGCTACATGCCTCCCAATGCAGGAACAGTAGAGGTGGATGGCTTGAACATCTTCGATCATTCACTTGAGGTGCGCAAAAAGATTGGTTACCTGCCCGAGATGAACCCGCTCTATCTCGATATGAATGTCCTGGATTACCTTGAGTACTCGGCGCAACTTCATGGACTTAAGGGAGCGGCAGTCCAGCATCGTATGAAAGAAATGGTTGCGGTTTGCGGCCTCGAGGAGGTTCGCCATAAGGATATCGGTGAGCTTTCCAAAGGATACCGACAACGGGTGGGGTTGGCTCAAGCCATGATTCACGAACCTGATGTATTAATCCTCGATGAGCCGACCAGCGGTCTCGATCCCAATCAGATTGTTGAGATCAGAAACCTGATCAAACAACTGGGACGGGCAAAGACCGTTATTCTCTCAACGCATATTTTGACTGAGGTGCAGGCGACGTGCGACCGGGTCTTGATCATCAACGAGGGAAAGATCGTTGCAGATGGATCTCCCGAACAACTTCAAAAGGATTTCCATGGGGCAGAGAGCATCACACTTGAGCTGAAGACCACGGCCACCGATCCCATGGAACAGATTGCACCCAAGCTTCGCAGCCTGGCGGCGATTAATAACGTCAGACTTCTTTCCAGTAACAATTCACTCTGCAAGTTTGAGCTTTTTGTGGATAAAGGCGAGGACGTCAGGGAGGCTGCGTTCCAACTTGCGGTTTCCGAGGGATGGGTTGTGCTGGAGCTCCACCGCAAGGATACAAGCCTCGAAGAGGTGTTCCACAAGCTTACTGCAGGGTAGCCCTTCCTCACATGCAAATGAACTTCACTAAGATCTAAGAGAGCAAAGGCCATGGGATTAAGTAACGTCGTTCCGATTTTCCGGAGAGAGCTTCGCTCATACTTCAACTCGCCAGTCGCCTACGTTGTCATTGTCGTTTTCCTGGCAATCCTCGGCTGGTTCTTCACGAGTAATCTGTTCCTTGCGAACGTCGCATCGCTGCGGGTTGTGTTTGAACTGGTGCCCCTTATGTTCCTGTTTTTCGTCCCCGCTGTTACGATGAGACTACTCGCTGAGGAAAAGAAATCTGGCACGCTGGAATTGTTGACCACAAAGCCAGTGCGTGATGTGGAGATTGTGCTTGGGAAGTTCCTTGCTGCCTGGGTTCTCCTTGCAGCAACGCTTGCACCGACACTCCTCTATCTCTTCACGATCATATCCATAGGATCCATTGATATCGGTCCGGTGATCTCCGGCTATCTGGGACTGTTGCTGATGGGGGGTGTGTATATCGGGATCGGTCTGCTTGCGTCGAGTCTCACGGAAAACCAGATCGTCGCGTTCATACTCAGCTTCCTCGCCGTACTGGCATTGTTCCTTATGGATAAGATGTTGATCTACGTCCCGGAGGGTTTTGCGTCCACACTTGAGTTCCTCGGCATCGATTTTCACTTCTCCAATATCGTCCGCGGAGTAATTGACTCAAGAAACATCATCTATTTCGGATCGCTGCTTGGGTTCTCGCTCCTCCTGACCACCGTATCACTTGAAAGACGCAAATGGTAAGACCGCAATGACGAACCGACCTCTCAAATCGCAAACGCTGATACGAGTTGCCATCATACTCGGCATTCTTATCTTGCTGAACATTGTTTCCATCCGGATCTTTGGCCGGATCGACGTGACAGAACGAAACCTGTTTACACTCTCGGATGCCAGCAAGAACCTGATGCGCGCTCTGGATGACAGGGTGACAATCAAGGCGTACTTCACCGATGACCTGCCAGCTCCCCACAACAACACACGTCGGGCGCTCCTTGATCAGCTGAATGAATACAAAGCATACGCAAAGGGAAACCTGCAATGCGAATTCATCAACCCGGTTGGGGAAAAGGGTGAGCAGGAAGTCCAGCAACAGGGCATACCGCCGGTACAGGTGAACACAATCAAGGAGGACAAGGTCGAGCTTGTCCGTGCCTACATGGGGTTGGTTTTTCTGTACGAAGACAAGAAAGAGGTTATTCCTGTCATCCAGAACACCGCAACTCTGGAATACGATATCAGCAGTACCATCAAAAGACTGACATCCCGGACGCAGAAGAAGATCGGATTCCTGACTGGGCAGGGTGAGCCCGGATTAAATGAGCTTTCGCGTGTGCAGCAAACCCTCGCCAAGCAATATCAGGTAACGACGGTGGACATCAGTGGAGGCAAGTCAGTCCCCATGGATATTGGTGCGCTGGTCGTGTTGGCCCCGAACACAAGATTTTCAGAGCCGGAGAAGTACCAAGTCGATCAATATATCATGCGGGGTGGCAAGGTTGCGTTCCTCTTGAACAAGATTGATGCAAACTTGCAACAGCGGTTCGGGCGGCCTCTTGATTTGAACCTCGATGACGCGCTCGAAACCTACGGCCTCCGCATCAACACCGATCTTGTTCGTGACGCTCAGTGCGCAAACATCAGCATCATGCAGCAGCAGATGGGATTCTCTATACAGAGCCAGGTCCCGTTCCCGCTCATCCCGCTGGCGAGCCGATTCAGCAAGGACAATATGATGGTGAAAGATTTGCAGGGAGTGATCCTGTTCTTTGCGAGCTCCATCGACACCGGCGCGCTTGCTTCGAAGAATCTCAAGGGTGAAATACTCATCCACTCATCCGAGCAGAGTGGCAGACAGACACAGGTGTTCATGTTCGACCCGTTGCAACGGTATTCCCGTGAGGACTTCTCCGAAAAGGAAATCCCTCTGGCCGCTGTGATCAGCGGACAATTCAGGAGTGCGTTCGAAGGAAAACCGATTCCGCATGATACTGCCGCAGGCGCGATTCCGCCGAGCGGGAATACGCTGACACAGAGCCCGGAGACTAGAATTATTCTTGTGGGTGACGGAGATTTTGCACGTGACCAGTATCTGAGCAACCGTGACAACCTCACCCTCATGGCAAACATTGTCGATTACCTTGTCGATGATGCCGGGCTTATTGCGATTCGTTCGAAGGACGTCACGCAGCCGCCGCTGGAACAGGTTTCCGACGGCACCAAGAAGATGCTGAAATATGGCAACCTCATCCTGCCTCCGGTATTGGTGTTGGGCTACGGGTTCATCCGATGGCGCAACCGCAAGACCCGCAGGAAGGCATTGGAACTACACTGATCTCGGAAGACATGTGATGGAATTATGAAGCGCAATACCTGGATTCTCATTGGCATACTCATCCTACTCGTTGTCGCCACGCTCTTGGTGATGCAGCGGCCCGGCGAAATCAGCTCATCCGGTTCATCCGGCAAGATGTTGGTTACGTATGACTCAACCGCCGTGGACAAATTGGAGATCGTCTCTACAAAGCTCTCCGTAACATTCGAGCGTCAGGGAGGCAAATGGATGATGACCTCTCCGGTGCGGTACAAGGCAAACGAGACAATTGTTGCGGAGGCAGTCGGCAGAGGCAGGCAGCTTGAGCTTTCAAACCTTGTTTCTTCTAATCCCGAGAAGCAGCGCCTCTTTGAAGTTGATACAAGTGGATCGAAGGTCATTGTGTATGAGCGGGGAACGGAAAAGGCGGTGTTCTATGTCGGCAAGGCAAATAGTTCCTTTACCGACACGTATGTCAGGAGGGCTGGTTCGAACGAAGTCTACGCGACAACGGGCATTATCACATCGACCTTTACCCGGCGGCTGGAAGATTGGCGGGATAAGACGGTGTTCAAAACAGAGCAATCAGGGATTACATCGGCAACGTTCACATTCGGCGACACCACATTCACCCTGGCAATGAAAGACAGCGTCTGGTGGATCGGGAAGGATTCGGCAAATCAAACCACGATCCAGAGTTTCCT
>CAYPVN010000153.1:0-4617 GCA_964414155.1 uncultured Chitinophagales bacterium | reverse complement strand
AGGTTGCTTTTCAACTCATGCTTTGTTAAGTTCGATTTGTGGCTTGCCTGACCTAGGAAGGCCCCCTCTCACCATTGCCACTGAAGCACCAGGATACGTTGACGGATGCGCACCTACACTGTGGAAGAAATACGGCGTTGCTTCTCCACATCAGCCGACTTCGATGAGATCTTCGACGCATTCCAATCGGCCCTTTCTCAGAAGATCACGGATGTTGAACCATATCGCTTGCTTTTTTGGAACCATTCTCTAAGCCCGGACGAGGTCCGGCTGTTCGGTGAAAAGCTGGCAACGGAGTTTCCTGAGCTTGCATACGACGTGTATCTGTGGCTGGCCAGTGTCTTTGAAGTAACGTATTCCTCTTCTGATAACTACGAGCTGGCCCTGCACTACTATCAGAAGGCTGCCGCGGCGAAGCCCGCCGAGCCCGATCCTTATCTCGATGCGTGCGACTGTTACGAACCGGATCTGGATATTCCTCCTCTTTCCAGTCTCATCGATTTTGTGAAGCACGGGACGGAACACGTCGCAAATCCCAAGAGTCTCTACCGTCGTCTTGCGCAGTTGTACGAGCTGGCCGGCGATACGGAACAGAGCGAGCTCTACAGGCACCTCGCCGAGGATAATCCACCGCAAAGAAAGGACGACCCAGCCCCCGAATGAATGAGGTTAAAGGCTACTTCATGATAATGGGAGCGGCGTTCTTCTGGGGTGTTTCGGCGACAGGAGCGAAGTTTCTGCTGAATCAGCAGATCGATACACTTCTGATTGTCCAGTCCCGAGTCACGATCACCTGTGTGTTGCTCTTTGTTTTTTATCTTCTCTTCAAGCCGCACCTCTTGCGTGTCGCCACGCGCGATCTCTGGCGTTTTGCGTTGCTCGGCATCCTTGGCATTGCGGGAGCCAACTTCACGTATTACTTCACGATTAAAGAAAGCACGGTCGCAACAGGAATCCTCATCCAATACACGGCTCCGCTCTTCGTAATGGGATACGCTGTGATCGCGAAGGAAGAGCGATTCACAACCATCAAACTTTCTGCGGCGCTGATTTCACTGTTTGGTTGCTTTCTTGCCGTCGGTGGTGTTGCTGAGATCACGATAACTCCTGTTGGTATGCTGACGGGCGCGGGTTCTGTTTTCTGCTTTGCGTTCATGAGCATCTTTACACGACATGTGCTGCAGCGGTACAATGTTTGGACGCTCACGTTCTATTCGATCACATTTGCTTCGATATTTTGGTTGATGGTAAATCCGCCGTGGAGGGTCGCTGCCGCGGGTCTCTCGTGGAATGTGTGGTGGGCTCTTGCGGGACTGGCCGTGGTGTCGGTTCTTATTCCTCACTCCCTCTTCTTCGGCGGTCTTCGTTTTGTTGTAGCCTCACGGGCGGTCATCACCAGCACGCTTGAACCTGTCGTCGCGATCGCTTCAGCCGCGCTTCTTATCGGGGAGTATCTTGAACCTGTTCAAATTCTCGGCGCACTACTCGTTATTGCCGCAATCGTCTTGTTGCAGATGCGCCGTGAAGCCTCGACAATCATCACAACTATTCCTTCGACCGATGGCACTGAGATCTCGTCGCAGTGAACGCATACAGGAGGTGCTTGCCCGCCGCCAGCCGGATCTCACGGTGGTCATTGAGAATGTCCACGACCCACATAACGTAAGTGCGATTCTGCGGTCGTGCGACGCGGTGGGGATCATGCAGGTGGAGCTATTATACACGGTTGAGAAGTTTCCGCGGATCGGAAAGAAAAGCTCATCCAGTGCAAACAAGTGGCTTGACCGCCGCAAGCATACTTCAGTGGAGGAGTGTTTTGCCACGCTGCGTGACGAGGGATTTGCGATTTTCGCCACGCATCTCGGCAACTCTTCAAAGTCCCTTTATGAACTTGACCTGACGAAAAAGGTCGCTCTTGTTTTCGGCAATGAACACCGGGGTGTTTCCGATGAGGCGGCAACTCGTGCCGACCGCAATTTTCAAATACCCATGCTCGGAATGATTCAGAGTTTGAACGTCTCGGTTGCCTGTGCTGTGGCGCTCTTTGAGGCGTTGCGACAGCGGCTTGCCAGCAACTCGTTGAAAAATCCTAAACTCACCGAGCGTGAGCTTGATGCTCTTCATGATGACTGGATCAAACGATAAATGTCCTTCATAACCCATCTCGAATGTAGTAATTGCTCAACCCGATATGACCACAAACTGGTGCAAACCGTCTGCACCCAATGTGGGAAGTCCTTGCTGGCTCGCTATGATCTTGATGCAGTGAGTAAGGCTCTCAGTCCGGATACGTTGCGTGAGAGGGAGGGAACCCTCTGGCGTTACAAGGAGTTGTTACCGGTTCTTGATGAGAAGCATGTCATTTCGTTGGGTGAGGGATTCACACCTATTCGTTCGCTGAATCGGTACAGTGCACGTTTTGGTCTGAGCGATCTACGCCTGAAGGATGAGTCGTGCAATGCCACGGGGTCATTCAAGGCGCGTGGGTTATCGGTGGCGGTGTCGAAAGCGAAAGAGTTGGGAATTACCGAAGCGTGCATTCCGACTGCCGGCAACGCAGGGTCCGCGCTTGCGGCGTATGGCGCCGCGTGCGGCATGAAGTCTCATATTTATATGCCGGAGGATACGCCGCGAATCAATATCGATGAGTGCCTCGCGTATGGAGCGGATGTTCACCTCGTCAGCGGGACGATCAGCGACGCAGCGAAGCAGATGAATGCCGAGAAGGGCTCCTGGTTTGATATGTCGACCTTGAAGGAGCCTTATCGATTGGAAGGGAAGAAGACGATGGGCTACGAGATTGCCGAGCAGTATGGTTGGAAGCTTCCCGACATCATCATCTACCCCACGGGAGGAGGAACCGGACTCATCGGAATGTGGAAGGCGTTTGATGAAATGGAGAAGATGAGATGGATCGATGCGCGTCGGCCAAAGATGATTGCCGTTCAGAGCAGTGGGTGTGCGCCCATTGTCAGAGCATTTGAAGCCGGGGCAACCTCGTCAGAGTTTTGGAATGATGCAACCACCATCGCTTCGGGTTTGCGCGTGCCGAAGGCTTTCGCGGATACACTGATTCTACGGATTTTGTACGAGAGCAAAGGTCTCGCGATTGCAGTAGAAGATGGAAGGATTCTCGAAATAATTCGCGAGGTCGCGATAACGGAGGGACTCCTTTTTTCTCCCGAAGGCGCTGCAACAATTGCTGCCATTCTTCCGTTAAGAGAAATAGGCATTATCAGCGAGTCATCGTCGATCCTTGTTTATAATACGGGCTCAAGTTTCAAGTACGCTGAAGTTCTCCGGCAGGCAGGCTCACGGAAAACATCGTGATGATTTCTTGATTCGACTCTCTTCAATGCCTACATTGATCATTCAAGAGACGAATATCGATGAGCACGCGACGTCCTAAGGGCTCATTCGTGCACCTCGGTATCTCATCTGCATATTTCAGAAAGGCAAGCGCTCATGGTTTTCCAGGATCAAGAGGAAGTAAGTTTCTTTAGGGATAATCTTGTTCTGATTGCACTTGTTGCATTAGTAATTTTCGGGTACCTGATAGTGATAATAAAGAAGCGGTGGAAGCATGATTTTATCCACCCCAAGCAAAAGGATCAAACCTAGAATAGTTCATCGAATACTCCGGCTCTTATTGGGGTGGCCAACAGGTCACCCTTTTGTTTTGCCATTTCAATCTTGAAAATCGAGGCACTTTTGGCTACCATAGGGTGTTATTTCAACGCATGAGCATTCGGTTATTCAATTGAGAATATGAAAAAACGAGTATTTCCCATACTTTTCCTCCTCCTTTCCATTGGGTCAGCTGCAATCGGACAGCCGCAGATTCCATCCTCCAAAATTCCCGTTGGTGACAGTCCGGACAATGGACCTCATACCAAGATCAGTCTTGTTGCTGATGTCAAGAGCATCAAGCCCGGGTCGACGTTTACGGCTGGCCTGCTGATGAGAATGCAAAAGGGTTGGCATACCTATTGGAAGAATTCAGGCGAAGCGGGCCTTCCCACGCAAATCCGCTGGACTCTACCTGAGGGAATGACAGCAGGCGAGATTCGATGGCCGCTTCCACACAAGTATGATGAGAGCGCTGAAGTCCTGACGTATGGCTATGAAATCGAGAACATGCTGCTGGTGGAATTTGTCACTACGCAAGCGTGGACCCCGGGCTCAACAGTTACAATCAAAGCAGATGTGAACTGGCTGGAGTGCGAGCATCTCTGTATCCCGGGGAGCGGGGTAGTTGAGTTGATCCTTCCGGTGTCATCAGAAAAACCGAAGCGGGACAACGCGGCACTTTTCGACCGGTATATCGCTCAGATTCCTCAAAGGTATTCTCCATCAGAACATTTCACTCTTGCTGCGACAGCCCGCGATGGCGCGGTGGAAATCAAGCTGGGCGCAAAAACCGGAAGGCGATTCGTTGTAGTAAAGGATGTCTCTCCCGATTTCTATCCGGAGTCGTTTGAGGAGATTGCCAACGGCCGCACGGAGGTTGTTGCCAATCCCTCCGAAGCAACACTGAGAATTCCCCTTTCTTCGTATGAGAGACTCCGGGCAGCAATGGTATTCCGCGGCGTGCTTGTGTATCAGATGGAATCCGGT
>CAYPVN010000152.1:0-4672 GCA_964414155.1 uncultured Chitinophagales bacterium | reverse complement strand
GTTCTACTATATCACATTACAAGATACTGGAAGAGTTGGGACGGGGAGGAATGGGTGTGGTGTACAAAGCAGAAGATACCAAGCTCAAACGTACAGTCGCTTTGAAGTTCCTCCCACAGCATGTCAGCACGAGCGAGACTGATAAAGCCCGCTTCTTGCTCGAAGCACAAGCAGCTGCAGCGCTGAGCCATCCTAATATCTGTACCATCTACGGCATAGAAGAACACGATGGACAGACATTCATCGCAATGGAGTTTGTCGACGGACAGACGCTTCGGGAAAAGCGAGCGACCATAAACTCTGCCAAAGCGATAGACATCGGTATTCAGATTGCCGACGGCCTCGCTGCTGCGCATGAGAAAGGTATTGTTCATCGAGATATAAAACCCGAAAACATCATGGTCAGGAAAGACGGCATCGTACAGATTATGGACTTCGGGTTGGCGAAGCTCAGGGCTTCCAGAGCAAGCCGACTGACAAAAGAAGGAAGCACTGTGGGCACGGCCGGGTATATGTCGCCGGAGCAAGTACAAGGACAAGACACCGATCATCGGTCGGATATCTTCTCGCTTGGTGTATTGCTCTACGAACTATTCAGCGGCGAACCCCCGTTCAAAGGCGTACATGAGACAGCGCTGTTGTACGAGATCGTGAATGTCGATCCTGCGCCGATGAGTTCGGTCAAACCGGAAATTGACCCTGAACTTGACCGTATTGTACTGGAGTGCATGCAGAAAGAACCGGATGAACGTTATCAAGGCGTGAAAGATATCTCTAAAGACCTCAAACGTTTTAAGAGAGAGTCGAGCCGTCAGCGTGCTACACGAACGATATCCACTCGTCAATTCCAAAAATCCGGTACAACAGAGCCGCAGACGGAAGTGCAATCCGTTCGTTCATGGACTCGATTGTTATGGCCCGCGCTTTCGGTCATCTTAGGAGTTGCTGTCGTGGTGCTCGCATGGAGCCCCTGGCGCAGCGTTGAAAGTCCAGCAACTCAAGTTATGCGGTTTCCGATTAGTTTGCCGCTCACTGCGCCCCTCTTTGGTGGGGCGTCGACAGTGGCAATCTCCCCTGATGGTAAATACTTTGTGTATCTTGCGCTGTCTTCCGGAAATCCAAAACTTTTCCTCAGACCAATCGATCAGTTTTCAGCGCAACCGATGGCGGGTACTGACGGAGCGAATGATCCCTTTTTCTCTCCCGACGGTCAATGGGTTGCCTTCTTCGCGAATGGAAAATTAAAGAAAGTCTCAATCTTCGGCGGCTCGCCACAGGATGTTTGTACCGTCCCCGGGTTTATGCGAGGTGGCTGGTGGGGTTTGGATAATACCATTTGGTTCGGTCACCTTAACAGTGTGGTGTACCGTGTTCCTGCAAGTGGAGGAGCTCCGGTAGAAGCGACAGTCATGGATACCGCTCATGGAGAGATCAGCCACAGGTTCCCCCAGCCACTCCCCGACGGGAAGACCCTCATCTTCACAGTGAAGCAGAACAATATTACATCGTTCGATGATGCAGTAATTGCCGCTGAGAACATTGTTACCCACGAGAGGAAGATTCTTATAAGGGGCGGATCCTTTGCCCGATATATACCTACCGGTCACATCATGTATGCTCGCGGCTCCTCAATCTATGCTGTACCATTTGATCCAGTTGCCGTTGAAATAAAGGGCACTCCTTTACCGGTCGAAGAAGGCGGGATGCTCAACCCGCTCTCGGGCGATGCCAATTACGGTGTTTCTCATTCTGGGACGTTAGTGTATGCTCCTCTCGGTTCATTCTCGGGGCTGGACGCGTCCCTAATGTGGATTGATAGACAGGGAAAAACACAACCTCTTCTTGATACGAGCCGTGCGTATGCTGAAGGGAACCTGTCGCCCGATGGTCAAAAACTTGCCATGACGATTCGGGCAGCGAATGATGATATATGGGTGTACCAGTTGAATCGAGGGACGCTGACCCGGATTACATTTGGCGGCGGCAACAGCGGTCTCCCTGTTTGGACACCCGATGGAAAGCGCGTTGTCTATGTTTCGGAGCGAGGAAAATTCTTCAAGCTTTTTTCCAAACCATGGGACGGAAGCGGCGTGGAAGAGATGCTGGGCGAATCGTTGGATCTGGACCCCGCATCCTGGGAGGCGTTGTCTCCAGACGGTACGATGGCTGCATTTGGACAACGAGGCGATATTTGGATAATGCCACTGGACAAAACCAAGAAGCCGGAGAAGTTTGTCGCGACGCCGGCCGCCGAGTTTAACCCTTCTTTTTCGCCTGATGGACGTTGGCTCTCGTACATTTCGAATGAATCAGGGCAAAATGAAGTGTATGTTGTACCGTTCCCGCACGGAGATGGTAAGTATCAGATCTCTACTCATGGCGCATCGTACTCCCGCTGGCAACCTGATGGGAAAACGCTGATCTATCTTTCCGGGAGGCAGGTGATGGAGGTGGATGTGAGACTTTCACCGTCGTTCGATTTTTCTCCCCCAAGAAAGGTTCTTGATCTTCCACAATCAGGGAATGGTTTTTGGGACGTGACCTCCGACGGGAAAAAATTTATCATTGGAACCGCAAAGTCCGGAGAAGTACAAACAGCACAGGTCAATGTCGTTGTCGGATGGTTTGAGGAACTGCAGAAGAAATTTTCCAACGGGAATCAATAGTACATTGAAAGCAAGAACATGATCGGACAATCAATTTTACACCATAAAATCCTTGAGAAACTCGGCAATTGTGGAAGAGTCATCCTTCTCATCTCGTTGTTCTCCGGCAGCGTCGCAGCGACGGCTGGCGATCAGGCAGGAGTGCCCGACAGTTACAGTGATCTCACCGAGTTGTTCCGTGATCTCAGGATCCTGGAGCATCCGGGCATGCCCGGTGGTGTTCCTGACTATACAGCCGGAACTGTAGCCAGGATTCGCGAGCGCCTGAAGGAGTGCCAGGCCAGACTCGCGGCCATTGACACGAGCACCTGGCCCCTTGCCAAGAAGGTTGATTATGAACTGGTTCGTGCGGAAATGAATGGATTGGATTTTTTTGCAAGGGTATTGCAGCCGTGGGCGCGCGATCCGGCCTACTATGCGTTGATTTTTGCCGAACAGAGCGATACACCGGAACATGAAGGTCCGATGAGCCATGCCGCGATTGACATCTGGACATACTCGTTCCCCCTCTCGAAGAAGGAAGCGGGAAAACTCGCGGCTCAATTGAGAATCATCCCGCCGTTGCTGGACCAGGCCCGGGCGAACCTGACCGGCAACGCACGTGATTTGTGGATGGCGGGCATCGGGAGTATCCGTGACCAGGTTGGTGATCTGGATAACCTGGCAAACAAAACAAAGGATGCCGGAAGTGAATTTACAGACGCCCTGAATAAAGCAAGAAGCGCGACAGTCAGTTTTGCGGATTGGCTCGAGAAGCAAGCTCCGCTGAAAACCGGTCCGTCCGGAGTCGGCAAAGAGAACTATACCTGGTTTCTGCGTCACGTTTTGCTGGTGCCGCTTTCATGGGACGAAGAAGTCTCTCTTCTCAAGCGTGAACTCGCTCGTGCTTATGCTTCGTTAGCACTCGAACGGCAACACAACCGGGACTTACCGCAGCTTAAACCGATCTCGAGTTCGCAAGAGTATGACCGCCACGCCGATCAGTCAATAACAAAGCTTATGACATTCCTTAAGAAGAATGAGATATTGCCGGTACGTGAATATATGGAACCGTCATTGCGGAAACACATCGGAAGTTTTCAGCCCGAAGAGAAGCGCAACTTCTTTCAGAACATCATGCATCTTGAGCCGGCGGTGTCATACACTCACGCAACTCATTGGTTCGATCTCGCACGTATGACCGAAGCGCCGAACCCGAGTCTCATCCGGCGCGACGCTTTGCCTTACAACATCTGGGTCAGTCGCTCGGAAGGCCTGGCAACAGCCGTGGAAGAGATATTTATGCATGCCGGGTTGTATGACGACAACCCTCGAGTTCGCGAACTGGTTTGGATTATGCTTGCACAACGATGCGCCCGCGGGCTGGCGTCGCTGTATGCCCATGCTAATGAAATCACCCTTCAGCAGGCCCGCGAATTCCAGGTGACGTGGACACCTCAGGGCTGGACAGGCGATGTCAGCCTGGTGGGCTTTGAACAGCAGCTTTACTTGCGCCAACCTGGATATGGCCCAAGCTACGTGACGGGCAAGTATCTTATCGATCGGCTCATGATGGACCGGAGCAGAACGCTTGGCGATGGTTTTCGAATCATTGATTTTTTCGACAATATGTACGCCGCCGGCATGATACCGGTTTCCTTGATTCGATGGCAGATGACCGGAGTGGACGACGAAGTGAAAAGTATCAACGAGGCAAAGTAAGAGTAATTAGGGTTCTGAGGAACTATGAACGGACAAATTCTCCGTTTGCGAATCCCGCTCCTCTTTTCATTAAAACATTATAGAGAATAAACACCAAATGATCGGTCAAACTATCTCTCATTATAAGATAATCGAAAAGCTCGGCGAGGGCGGACCTGTCCCTGCCTGCGCTGCCGCCCGCCCGAACGCCGAAGGCGGGCAGGCTACGGCAGGCAGGCTCCGGAGCCCAGCCGAGGACAAAAGGGTCTTAGTATGATCGGAACTACTATTTCGCATTATAGGATTCTCGAAAAGTTGGGCGAAGG
>CAYPVN010000151.1:0-4735 GCA_964414155.1 uncultured Chitinophagales bacterium | reverse complement strand
GCAGACCGGTCGTTTCATCCTTCGTCACAGTCGTCTTTCCCTCATTACCGCCAGTCACCTGGAGTTGTCCTTGCCGGTCCTTTGTCGCAAAGACGACGACTTCCTCATCCATCTTGAAACTTGCTGTGTGGCTGTAAAATTCACCGATACCATCCACCTCGCCGCCAGGAATCGAAACAGTTGCAGAATTCTCTGACGTTTCTCCTTTGATCTGTTGGCTTACCGAGATCGTGACTCTCGTGTAGATCCTGCTTCTGTCACTGTTCCATGCCGAGCTCATCGCTGTTACCTTGCCAACCACGACAACATCTGCGCGCTGGACAAGCTCTTCAGTCGTCAGCACTGCCGACTGGCAATGGACCGCTTTGGGAGTGGTGGCAACGACAAGGATGGCCCCCACAAGGAGCGGGAAAAAACTGACGGTGACGTTGCTTCGCATGATTGTTACCTCCTAATAATTCGGTTCTGCAGTGGGCATTGTCCGAGAGTACCTGACAACGGTCCGCTGGCTGTTCATCGTTGAAGAGAATGGGGAGTATAAGAGTAATCGCACTTAGGATACAGAAAACAACTTTCAATGTCAACTTATTAACAAAGCTTCACTTAATAGACTGTGTTTCACCTAACACTGGACCCGGCCAGTACTCAAGAGAGTACTACCGAAAGGCCGGAGGCACAAGCCATTGCTGAAAAATCACATGATGACATTCCAATCAAAAAGGCTGTCCTCTTCTTATGGATTACTTGAACTCACATGTCCACTGAATCGAAGCAAGATGACCAAATTATTGATGTATGGAAGAATGTCTTGGTGAACTCCCGCTTTGCTAACACCCTGATCTTCAAAGGAAAGACTGGAAAACCAATACTGTTTGGGTATCGGTAGTGTTACAGTTACTGTAACACTACCTAGGCATCCGCTTGCTTGACATACACTAAAATAGTCCTTACTTTTTCACTGAATCTTATCTATTCCCATCCTTTTCTCACACCGATTGAAGGATCCTCTATGCCTCACCTTGTAAAGTGTGGGCTTATCCAGTGCTCACTCGCTGAGTCTTCTGAAAAACCGATCGAAGTAGTCAAGAAGGCCATGATCGACAAACACATTGCTATGATCGAGGAGGCCGGCAAAAAAGGAGTCCAAATCCTGTGTCTGCAGGAGCTCTTCTATGGCCCCTACTTCTGCGCCGAACAAAAATCGAAGTGGTATTCGATGGTGGAGCACATCCCCGACAGCCCGACCGTTAAACTGATGCAGGAGTATGCGAAAAAGTTTGATATGGCGATGGTCGTCCCGATCTACGAAGAGGAAATCACAGGTATCTACTACAACACCGCAGCCGTGATTGATGCAGACGGGACCTACCTCGGAAAATACCGGAAGCACCACATCCCTCAAGTCGATCCGGGTTTCTGGGAGAAATTCTACTTCAAGCCCGGCAACCTTGGTTACCCTGTGTTCAAGACCCGCTATGCAACGATCGGTGTCTACATCTGCTATGACCGGCACTTCCCCGAAGGCGCCCGTGTCCTCGGCCTGAACGGCGCTGAAATTGTTTTCAACCCATCCGCCACTGTTGCAGGACTCTCGGAATACCTCTGGGAACTCGAACAACCAGCGCATGCCGTTGCAAACGGGTATTTTGTCGGTGCAATCAACCGCGTCGGTACCGAGCCACCCTGGAACATCGGCGAGTTCTACGGCAAGAGTTATTTCTGTAATCCCCGGGGAAAGATCATTGCTCAGGCGAGCAGGGACAAGTCAGAGCTCGTAGTTGCGGACCTCGACCTTGACATGATTCAGGAAGTCCGATCAGTGTGGCAATTCTTCAGAGACCGGCGGCCCGATTCCTACAAGATGATCGTGGAGAGTTGATTGGGAAGCCTTGTACCGAAAGCTGTTATTGAACGTCGGATTTTCTTGATTCGTGGTGAGAAGGTCATGATCGACCGCGACCTTGCGGAGTTATACGGCGTTTCAACGAAGGCATTGAACCAGGCGGTTCGCCGGAATAAGGAACGGTTTCCTGAAAATTTCATGTTTCAACTCACGAACGATGAGCGTGACGAGGTGGTCACAAATTGTGACCACCTCCCGGGTACCTCTTCGTTGTAATCAATTGGTCAAGCGTATGGCTGACATCAGGCCGATGAGGTTATCACATGATTACGATAACCTCCAACACCTCAGACAAGGCTGAGAAAGAGTGAAGGATGGGAAACCTTATCCCGGCAGAGGTCATTGAACAACGGATCTTTTTGATCCGGCGCGAGAAAGTAATGATAGATCGGGACCTTGCCGAGTTGTATCAGGTTCCGACCAAGGCCTTGAATCAGGCAGTACGAAGGAACAAGGAGAGGTTTCCAGAGAGTTTCATGTTTCAACTCTCGTTGCGTGAGCGGGACGAACTGGTCACAGTTTGTGACCGGTTCGAGGCACTTAAGCATTCTACCAGTCCGCCTCTTGCATTCACTGAACAAGGCGTGGCAATGCTCTCGAGCGTCCTGAGGAGCAAGAGGGCAATCCAGGTGAACATCCAGATCATGAATACATTTGTCCAGTTGCGGCGGATGCTTTCTGACCACAAGGCATTGGCGGACCGTCTGAATGAACTCGAAAGGAAGTACGATTCGCAATTCAAAGTCGTGTTCGACGCACTACGAAAACTCATAGCACCTCCCGCTCCGCCCAAGCGTCCGATGGGCTTCCAGGTAAGAGAAAAAAGGCATCCGTACATCATCATCAAACGAAGAGCATGAATCAGAAGCTTACATCACAGGAGATCACAGACCTTACAGCGAGGTATACGTACGGCACATGGCGTTTTCAGAAGGGATGGAAACCGCTACACATCGTCGATGCCGAGGGATGCTACTTTATCGACGCCAGTGGGAAGAAGTATTTAGATTTTTCTTCTCAGCTTATGTGCGTCACGCTTGGTCACAAGAATCCGGCTGTGATCAAGGCAATTGAAGAACAGGCGCGGTCGCTCCCGTACATCGCACCCGGATTTGCAACAGACGTTCGTGCACAACTTAGCAAGCTGTTGCTGGAGGTTCTGCCGAAAGGACTGGAGAAGTTCTTCTTCACAACGTCAGGCACGGAAGCAAATGAGGCCGCGTTCAAGATTGCGCGGATGGTGACCGGCAAGACCAAAATCATCGCAAGGTATCGATCGTATCATGGCTCGACGATGGGATCTATAGCTGCAACGGGTGATCCGCGTCGATGGGCGATGGAGCCGGCGGGAAAAATTCCCGGCGTCATCTTCGCCCCTGAGGTCAATTGCTATGACTGCCCTCTCAATCACCATTATCCCGAATGCGAGATTGCCTGCGTCGAGTACATCGAGCATATGATTGAGAATGAGAGCGATGTTGCAGCGGTGATAATCGAACCCGTTGTCGGGACGAACGGTGTGCTGGTTCCCCCGCCGGAGTACATGCCCCGCCTCCGCCAGATCTGCGATGACTCCAATGTGCTTTTGATTGCAGACGAGGTGATGAGCGGATGGGGCCGGACGGGGAAGTGGTTCGCGGTTGACCACTGGGATATCAAGCCGGACATTCTTACGACTGCAAAGGGAATCACCTCCGCGTATGTGCCGCTCGGACTTTGTGCCACTACAGGCAAAATCGCACAGTACTTCGACGATCACTACTTCTCACACGGACATACCTACGAGGCACATCCCCTGACACTGGCACCCGCGATTGCCGCAATCAATGAAATGAAACGGCTGAACCTCATCGAGCGAGCACGCGAGATGGGCGAGTACATGGGCTCAAAGCTGAACGTGCTCAAGGCGAAACATCCTTCGATTGGTGATGTACGGGGTATCGGTCTGTTCTGGGCAGTGGAGCTGGTGAAAGATCAAAAGACGAAGAAACCGTTCAACACAAAACTCGATAAGGTATCAGGCAAACCGTTGCTTGTCGACAGAGTTGCAGCAGAGATGATGAAGAACGGTGTCTTCCTCCAGGCATGGATCAGTCACTTTGTGATTGCGCCGCCGCTGATTATCACGAAAGAAGAAATTGACCAAGGTATAGAACAATTAGACGTTGCCCTGGAAATTGCCGATATTGCCGTCACTAAATAACTACATTCCCACCCTTCTGGAGATTGCTCATGAAAAATAATTGTTGTTTGTTTTTTTTTATTGTTGCTTGTGTGTGAGCCGGTTTTCGTTCAGGGACAGGTGACAAATCTGGTTGTCAATGGATCCAGCACTAATTTCATCATGGTCTCGGGAGATACCATCAAGTGGGAGTACAACATCCCAATCGGAGCAAAGACAGTCGGCGAAGTCTGGTACGATGTGAATGGTAATGGAACGGTAGAGCCCGGGACTGATGTCGCCCGTTTCATTTTTGCCCAGACTGATGGGGATACCTCAAACATGGGCGGTCCACCAGATCTGGACAGGTCGGCGAATGGTCACATTATTTTCTACGCACGCGCAGGGATTGCCCCGGGAAAGTATGTCTTAAGATTTACTCAAAATTCTGTTAGCCAATCCGTCGCTGGAACGGCTACTCCGCTTCTCTCGCCTGCTCATACAATCTCCGGAACTGTAACTCCTCCCGCCGGCAAGAGCGCTCAATACATAAACGTCTCCATAGAGCGGGAGAGTGGTGGCGAACCCGATTTTTGGGATGCGTATACCGATGCAGGTGGCAATTACTCCATTCAGATGAATGCTGATACTGCCGGCAATCCATGGCGAGT
>CAYPVN010000150.1:0-4777 GCA_964414155.1 uncultured Chitinophagales bacterium | reverse complement strand
GCACAGCGAGAGAACGACAAGTTCTTACAACGAACTTACGACTCCTTAGGCGACTGATGCGCGTCCGAGTCTGTGCCCTTAATGTATGATTTTTTGTAGAGAATTCCCAGCGGAACTATGATGCAATAACCGGTAACAAGGAGAATCGGCGCGACAACCAAAGGCATAAACCCTTCAACCGACCCCTCCAACATCGCGAGATATCCCGCAATAATTACGAGCAATCCAATACCCATGATCATAAAGTTATGTTTCGTCAGAGGAAGACGCTCGTCTCTTTGGGTCTTTCGTTTCGCTTCCCTTCTCTTTATTGCTTTTGCCATATGGCCTCCTTGCCTTTTCAGACAACCTGATGTTCAAAGAAAAAGCCCAGCGTTGGGGGGAACGCCGGGCTTGACCACAAAACTACAACAGTCAGGGGAAAAACTGTCGTAAGGGTCGACTCTAAATTTAAACAAATCCTCTTCATTGTCAAGTGTATTTTTGACCCTGCATAAAAGGCGAAAGTAACCTAGCCGGGCAGCCTATCGGGCAGTTTTCCCTTGCTGGATCACCCCATCCACAATTCGCAATATCCGGTCAGCCCGCTTCGCCAGAGCCTCATTATGGGTGACGACCACGAAGGTTTGCCCTTTGGATCTACTCAGATCCCAGATCAAGCCATGGAGATCTTCCGCATTCGCCGAGTCGAGATTACCCGTAGGCTCATCGGCAAGGATAACCTTCGGTGAGTTCATGAGAGCACGGGCCACTGCAACCCGTTGTTGCTCCCCCCCGGAAAGCTTGGGCGGTCTTTGCGAGGCACGTTCTTCAAGCCCCACGTCGCGCAGGTAGGACATGGCATGGTCCTTCACATCCGAAAACTTCCCTCCCATGATGAGCGCAGGCAATGCAACGTTCTCAAGAGCCGTAAATTCGGGTAGAAGGTGATGGAATTGGAAAACAAATCCTACATACTGGTTTCTGAACCGCGCTAATTCATCATCCCTCTTTGCAAACACATCTGCATCTTCGTAGAAGACAGAACCAGCATTCGGCCTGTCAAGGGCACCCAGAATATGCAACAATGTACTCTTCCCCGCACCGGAGGCACCAACGATCGCGACGATTTCTCCTTTTGCAACCGTCATAGAGACGCCACGGAGGACATAGAGCTTGCCCCCTTGCCCATCACCAGAAGGGAATGTTCTGGTAACTCCTTCGACCCGTATCAGAGTCTCTTTCTTTGCCGCCCTGGCTACTCCCATCGAATCGCCTCCACCGGTTGAAGCTTCGCTGCCCTGATTGCAGGATATAGAGAGGCTATGGTGCTCAAAAGCATCGAAGCTCCCGAGACTGCCAGGAAATCCGTCCAACGGATTTCCACCGGTATTGAAGGAATGATGTACACCGTCGGATCAAGAGGAAACAACTGGTATGTGATCTGCAGATAACAAACCACGAATCCAATGAAGAGACCAAGGAAAGTGCCGATTGTCCCAACCAGAAGCCCTTCGAACATGAATACGCGCATAATGCTTCGCTTCGTCGCACCGAGACTCTTTAATATTCCGATGTCTCTCCTTTTTTCAATGACACCCATGGTAAGGGAGCCCAGCACATTAAATGTGGCAACACCCACGATAAGACACAGGATAAGATAAGCAACCCAACGTTCAATCTTCATAACCGAGTAGAGATCACGATGCAAGTCGTACCAGGTTGAAATAGTGTAGTTGCTGCCCAATTCTGATTGAAGGGTCGACTTCACGATTTCGGCATCATTGATATTCCGTAGTCTCAACTCAACTCCGCTCACCTCATTCCTGTAGTCGAAGAGCTTTTGTGCTGCTTCTAAGGAGATGAAGGCGTAATGCGTATCATAGTCCTTGTTGTAGGAGTCGTAGATACCTTCGACGGTGCACTTCTTCATCAGTGGCTGGCCGAACTGGAGCAGCATAGCGTCGACCCCAACAGGACTCACAAGCGTTAGCTCAGAACCGACTGTTGCTGACATCCGGTCCGCCAATCCCATACCCAACACGATTCCATCTGAGCCTTGAGTGTCATGAAATACAAGGTCACCGAGCACGATTCTATCTCTTACGCCCGAGACACTTCCAACCATTGAGTCCACAACCCCCTTAACAAATACAACCCGGTTCACTTGCGCCGTCATGAGGAGGGCCTTGCTGGCAATGAATGGTGACCAGGCCACAATTCGCTTTTCTCGCTCAAGTATTTGAATGAGTGAATCCGACAGGGAGACAGATTTCCCTCGCGCCGGGGTGATCTTAACATGGGGGTCGAACCCCACTAGCACGTTCGTCACCACGCTGTTAAACCCATTGAAGACCGACAGAACGACGAGGAGCGCTGCAACTCCGACCGTTATTCCCACAACCGAAACATACGTGATGATGTTAATGAAGCGCATCTGGCGTTTCGAGCCGAGGTATCGCTGTGCTATGAACCGTTCGTATGACATCTACGCAAACCGTATTGCATTGATTGGTTTGAGCCGGGAGGCAAGACGGGCGGGCAGTACTGAACTGATTAGGCAAAGGGAAATACTGATCAGGGAAACGATGGCAAAATATTCCCAACGAAGCATGATGGGAACCGACTTCATGAAGTAGATTTCACTTGGAAGGGAAAAGAAGTCGAATTCCAGTTGCGCATAGCAGATTCCCAGAGCGAGAGCGTTCCCAAAGAATGTTCCGGTCGTCGCAATCGTCAATCCCTGGCGAAGGAAGATCTTCGTGATCCCCCATTTCGACGCCCCGAGCGACATGAGGATTCCGATCTCACGAGTCTTCCCGAGCACCATCATCAAAAGCGTCCCCACAATATTGACTGTTGCGACGATGATGATAAGGCCGAGAATGATCGGAACGGGTTTTCGCTGCAATTCAATCCAGCTAAAGATGTTTCGATACGTTTGAAATACCGTCCGTGCAAAATGTGGGTAGCCAAGCAGCTCCTGTGCTCGCTCGGCAACAACACTGGCGCTATCCACATTGTAAACCAGAATTTCATACCCCGTCACGGCGTCTCCCAATTGAAAAAGTGCCTGAGCATCCTGGAGACTTGTGAACGCATAGAGATCATCATAATCGGACATGCCGCTCTCGTAAATACCGGTTACAATCAACTGCATCACACGCATCTGCCCGCTCTCCATCAATCGTGCGGTCCCAAAAACCGTCACCTTATCACCGAGGTGCACATCGAGCTTCGCTGCAAGCTTCTTACCAATGACAAGCTTTGGCAACGAGCCTGCCTCACGATCGATGTCATAGCTTCCTTCGACAATATACCTGGCTGTGGTTGAGACATCTCGTGTCGGATCTATACCCTTGAGAAGAATTCCATCGACAGTTTGCTTGTAGCGAATGAGCACCTCGCGCGAAGCAATTGGCGCGACCGCCCTCACTCCAGGCACGCTGTCTGCGATCAATGCAACATTTGTGGTGTAATTCTTAAGAGGCTGATTCCGAAAACCGGAGACTTGCACGTGGCTTGTAAAGGCGAAAACCTTTTCGGTGATCTCGCGTTCGAATCCGCCGAGTACCGAAAGGGAAATAATCAGAGCTGCTGTGCCAAGCGTTACGCCAAGGATTGCTATCGATGTGATAAATGAAATGAACCCGTCGTTCTGCCGTGATTGGAGATACCGGCGGGCTATGAAGGTGGAATAGGACATTGGTTAATCAGGCATTCCCTTTTGAGCCGAATTCCATCAGGAATCCCTTGATGAAATCATCGATCGCACCGTCCATGACAGCCTGCACGTTGCTCGTCTCCACATCGGTGCGATGGTCTTTCACCATATTGTAGGGATGGAAAACATACGAACGGATCTGACTCCCCCACTCGATTTTTTTCTTTGTACTCTCAATTACACTGAGTCGGGCTTCCTCTTCTTCCTTGCGCCTCTGGTACAGTTGCGACTTCAGCATCTTTAGTGCTCGTTCCTTATTCTGAAATTGCGATCGCTCCTGTTGACAGGCGACAATGATCCCCGAGGGAACGTGCGTGATCCTCACTGCGGTTTCGACCTTATTGACGTTCTGGCCACCCTTTCCTCCTGCCCGGTAGGTGTCGATTTTCAAGTCCACGGGGTTGATCTCAATCTCCACATCGTCCTCAATCTCCGGATAGACGAAGACCGATGCAAAGGATGTGTGGCGGCGTGCATTTGAATCGAACGGTGAAATACGGACAAGCCTGTGCACGCCATTTTCAGCCTTGAGATATCCGTAGGCATACTTTCCCACAACTTCCACAGTTGCACTCTTGATTCCTGCGCCATCCCCGTCAAGCCGATCCACAAGAGCCACTTTGTAACCCTTGCTTTCGCACCATCGGAGGTACATCCTGAGCAGCATCTCTCCCCAGTCCTGTGCTTCCGTACCGCCCGCCCCGGCGTGGATCGTCAGGATGGCATTCCGTTCGTCATCCTCCCCACTGAGCATATTGCGAAACTCCAGCTCGGAAATACCCTCCTCGACACGTGCCAGATCCTTATCTATTTCAGGCCCGAAGGACTCATCTTTGGATTCTTCAGCAAGTTCGACCAGCGATCCCGCGTCATCCAATATACGTTTCAGACCGGTCCAGGCGTCGATCCACTCCTTGCGGGCGCTCAGCTGCTGCATTACCTTCTGCGCAGCCACGTTGTCATTCCAAAATCCGGCGATTTCCGTCTTTGTCTGAAGCTCCGCTACTTCCTTTTCTTTCCCGTCGATGTCAAAGAAAACCTCTGAGTGTGGTCAGACGTTTCTTAAGTTCTTTG
>CAYPVN010000149.1:2359-4778 GCA_964414155.1 uncultured Chitinophagales bacterium | reverse complement strand
TGTTTTTCAGAGCAATCTCGCACACCTTGAATGAGACGTTCTGGTTCTTCATTGCCTCCTGAACTTCTGCGGCTGCCGCAGACTTTTCGGGCATGACCATCTCGAACCCTTTTGCATACATTACCACTTCCAACTCGGCTTCAGGGCTGATGGCCGAAATTTCCTTGATCCATCGCATGACTGCCTTCTGGTCGAGACTGTCCTTGCTGGTCAGGTCGAACACTACACGGTACGGGTGGGTTTGGGATTGCACAACAACAGACGACGCCAGGGCGAGACAAAGAGCAAATAGGATTCTCCTCATGTTTTTCCCTCCTTAGATGTGAGATGTGTCTATCGCCGGTCGGGCGATTTCATTCCGTTAGCAATTGCACCAGCCCCTCAAATGTTTCATGCATGTCGTTGAACTTCATTCCTAATATATCATTGTCCACAACATCCTTAATCTCGATCATCTCGGTCAACTGGGTGACCAACTCTTTGGACTGCTTCAGAAACCCCTTCTTTCGGCCGGCGAGCTTCTTGGGGAGTCTGGCTTTCTCAATCGCTTTGGCTTTGTCGAGAAGGTTTTCAAGTCCGGCGCGGATTGTATCGAAGTCACCCTCGGGATATGATTCATGAACGAGCGGATGCAGGGCGTCATGAAAGACGTCAAGTTCTTTTAGGGCGAATGAATGTTTCATTCCCCCTTGTTCGTCATGCTGCTTTTCCTGTGCATATGATATGCTGCAGAGCACCAGCGCCATTGCCACGATGAGAAACGATTTCATTGTATTATCCCTCATCAATGATTAGAGCCAGTTTTGTTTTCGGTACCACTCTACACTGTCCCGGATGCCCTCGGCGAGCGAGATCTGTTGCTCGAACCCGAAATCCCGCTTGGCTTTCTCTCCGCTTGCAGTCCAGTAGTCCTGCACCATGTCCCGCGCCTTCTCAAAGTTGATGAGCGCGGGCTTGGAGCTCATCAATGCGAGCAACTCAGCACATGCAGCAATAACGTAAACAGCGCTCACGGGAATACGCACGCGAATTGCACCAACGTTCATCACCTCGCGTGTTATCTCGCCGATCTCCCGCCACCCGTGCATCTTCCTGCTTGAAATAAAATACGTCCGCCCGGCGGCCCGATCGCTTTCACCTGCCATTACAAATCCCCGCACCACATCACCAACATGCAGCATGCTGACGAGTTTTTCCTTGAACCCCACCATCGGCTGCAAACCCTTACGCATGGTGTTGAAGAACTCGAACACATCCTTGTCTCGAGGACCGTACACCACAGGTGGTCGGACAATTGTCACGGGGATTGCCGATACCGCGTTGTGGCACTCTTCTTCCGCCAACCATTTACTCCTGCCGTATGTCGTTAGCGGATGAGCGGGAGTATCCTCCGCTATTGGTTCTCTGGTGGGACTCGGCCCCACAGCGGCCTGGCTGCTGACATGCACGAACCGTTTGATTTGCGGCCGGTGTTCGCGGACAGCAGCGAGAATATTCTTAGTTCCTTCCGTATTGCCCCGATAATATTCTGCCTCCTTTTTTGCCTTTGTCACTCCTGCTGAGTGATACACATAATCAACGTTGGTCACAGCCTTGCGTAACGCTTCGTGATCGAACAGATCGCCATGGATGTATTCCACGTTCAGTCCTTTGAGCCAACCTGTGTCACTGGTCTTGCGAACAAGACAGCGCACCGTATATTCTTTTGCGAGGAGTAGTTCAACGAGATGACTTCCAATAAACCCCGTTGCCCCTGTGACTAAGACATTCACGTGAGATTGAGAAAACTGCCCGCCAGAACGCGCAGCGAGCTGGGTGAGAGCGCTCGGATTTTAGATTGACTTTTGAAGCCCGTTCAAGTATATTGAAAACGCAATTGAGAGTCAATTCAATTTAGATTCCCGCAAATGTGACGCATGAGCAGGCAGGTTGGGGCGGCAATACCGAAACAACAGATTGATGAGCAAGCCGGAGTGAGTGTGACAGACAGGAAAGCTGTTGACTTGTTTGAGAAGTGCCGGTCGTTTACCCGCGCAGACGAAATCAAGGCGCAGGGGTTCTACCCATATTTTCGCCCCATAGAAGAAAACGAAGGCCCGGTCGTGACGATCGAAGGAAGAAAGATCATCATGGCTGGCTCGAACAACTATCTCGGCCTGACCGCCGATCCACGCGTGAAAAACGCCGCGATCAAGGCCATCGAAAAATACGGCACCGGCTGCTCAGGCTCACGTTATCTCACCGGAACGCTCGATCTGCACATCCAGCTGGAAGAACGCCTTGCAAAGTTTTTCGGCAAGGAGGATTGCCTCCTCTATAGTACTGGATACCAGACGGCGCAGGGGATCATTCCCACACTCGTGCAAAAAGGGGAGTACGTCGTTTCAGACCGGGATAATCACGCCTGCATTGTCGCGGG
>CAYPVN010000149.1:0-2259 GCA_964414155.1 uncultured Chitinophagales bacterium | reverse complement strand
ATATTCTGGCGCGCATTGTTCGACGCCGGTGTGTTCGTCAATGCGTTTATCAGTCCCGGCGTTCCCAACGGCATGCAGATGTTGCGCACAAGTTACATGGCAACGCACGAGGATAGTCATCTCGACAGGATTCTCGAAACCTTCGGTACGATCGGAAAAAAACTCGGCGTCATCCATTGAAGGTCTATTTCTCAGTTCTTTAGCAATTCCTTCAGTCACTGCGCCATCCGCGCAGTCAAGTCCATAAATCCCGGCAGCATCTCACTCATGAGAGGTTTCCTGTTTCGATGAGCACAGTCCATGTCCGACCGGTCCGTACGTCCAGCGATGAGAAGGTGTTTATCAAGTTCCAATGGAAAATCTATGAGGGAAATCCCTACTGGGTTCCGCCGCTCCTTATGGATCGGCGAAAGTTGATCGACAAGAAGAAGAACCCGTTTTACAAACACGCCGAGATGGAGTTGTTCCTTGCCGAACGCAATGGTACTGTGGTCGGTCGTATCGGAGCGATCATCAACCATAATCATAACAAGGAACACAAAGACAACGTCGGGTTCTTCGGGTTCTTTGAATGTATTGACGATCAGTCGGTTGCAAATGCACTGTTTGATGCAGCACGACTCTGGTTATCTGCGCGTGGGATGTCCGCGATGCGTGGGCCTGCGAGTCCTTCGGTAAATGATGAATACGGTCTGCTCGTCGACGGGTTCGAGAAGCCGCCTGCAATACTGATGGCCTACAACCCCGCATACTACGTGCACCTTGTTGAGGCGTATGGATTTGCGAAGGCAAAAGATCTGTTTGCATACTACGTCCATAAAGATAAGGTCTTTACCGAAAGATCCGTCCGGGTCACGGAGGCGCTGAAGAAGCGTGAAGGCATTGCATTCCGCCCGCTGAACATGAAGGACTTTAACAATGAGGTGAAAACGATTCGGGACCTCTATAATAGAGGATGGTCACGGAACTGGGGAGAAGTGCCGATGACGGAGGAGGAGTTCCAATATGTTGCGAAGGATCTGAAGCCTGTGGTCAACCCGGAACTCGTTATCATCGCCGAAGTAAAAGGAAAGCCCGTCGGATTTGCCCTGTCTGTGCCTGACTTGAATATTGTTCTCAAGAAGAACAAGAAAGGATATCTGATTCCCGGCCTCATCCGCCTCATGTTGTTCAAGAAGAGAATAGACTTCGTTCGAATCATCATCCTCGGTGTGCTTCCTGAATATCTCAATTCGGGAATCGGAGGGGTGCTGTTCTACGAGGCGGGGCGCCGTGCAGTGGCGCAGGGATATCCCCACGGCGAGGCCAGCTGGGTTGTTGAAGATAACGTGAGGATGAACCGCGGTGCTCAGCTGATGCGAGGTGAGAAGACCAAAACGTACCGGATATATGAGATTCCGATTCAGTGATTGCGTAATACGTTGCTTCTATACGTTCATTAAGCGCACGAGGTTGTGTCATGGCCCTTAAAAAAGTAGAGAAAATTTGGATGAACGGGAAGCTGGTGAATTGGGACGATGCGAAGATCCATGTGCTTTCCCACGTCATCCACTACGGCTCGAGTTGGTTTGAAGGAATCAGATGCTATGAAACAGCACAGGGGACTGCAATCTTCCGGCTGGATCGGCACATCCGACGCCTGTTCGATTCCACGAAAATCTACCGTACCGAAGTTCCCTATACCGAGGTCCAGATAGAAGAAGCAATCCTCGCGACGATACGCGCCAACAAAATGAAGTCGTGCTACATCCGTCCAATCGTTTATCGCGGCTACGGCGATGTTGGCGTGAATCCGTTGAACTGTCCCGTCGACGTGACGATAGCTGTGTGGGAATGGGGAAGCTACCTTGGGCCTGACTCTCTGACGCAGGGGATTGATGTGTGTGTTTCCACATGGAACCGACCTGCTCCAAACACCCTGCCCCAGATGGCGAAAGCGGGCGGCAACTATGTTCTCTCACAGCTTATGAAGGTGGAGGCGATCAAAGCGGGCTTTGTGGAGGCCATAGCGTTGGATGTTGATGGCCATATCAGCGAAGGAAGCGGCGAAAACATCTTTGCAGTGAAGGACGGGGTCATCTTCACACCTCACCTGTCGTCGTCGCTCTTACCGGGAGTGACGCGGGCCTCCGTCATCCAAATTGCGGAGGAAGCCGGTTACCGGGTGAAAGAAACGAGCATCCCGCGTGAGATGGTGTACATTGCGGACGAGCTCTTCTTTACCGGTACCGCAGCGGAAGTAACCCCGATCCGGTCGGT
>CAYPVN010000148.1:0-4785 GCA_964414155.1 uncultured Chitinophagales bacterium | reverse complement strand
GTGATAACTATCCTGATGTTATCGCGCTTCATCTCGTCGATTACTTTGGAAAGTTGAGAGGGGGTTGGCGGAATCCCCGGCTTTGGCTCCAGAAAGTCGACAATATTGAGTCCGAAGCGCTGTTCAAAGTATGGCCACTCATTATGGTACGCAATGATCTTCGTCCTCTTGAATGGACGCATCTTCTCGGTCCATTCCTTCGTTTTTACATCCAGCTTCTCGTTGAACTTTTTCAGGTTCTCTCGGAAGTAGGTCTCGCCGGCCCTGTCGATTCGGACAAGTCCTTCAAAGATATCCTGTGCGATCACCTTGCCGATCAACGGATCGAGCCAGTAATGTGGGTTGCCGTAAATGTGAATATCGCCCTCACCTCTGTTTACGCTAGTGGGAACTTGTAAAAGTGGGACGTTGACGGACGCGTCAACGTAACCCGGTGCGCCCTTCAGAATGTTGGCATTGCGTGCACTGTTGAGCAGCGGAGGAACCCATCCTGTCTCCAGATCCAAACCAACGGTAACAAACATATCGGCTTTCGATAGCTTCAAGATGTAACTCGGCTTCGGATCCACAAAATGCGGATTCTGAAATCCGGTGGCTATGGCAAAGACATCAACCCGGTCGCCACCGATGAATTCGGTTATGCTCTTGAGGTCTGGCAGCGAAGTTACAACCCGGATCTTGTCCTTGGAGTGTGCGTACTGAACTCCAAGCAACAGTGCAAGAACAAAACATGAAAACGATTTCAACGTAAGGGACTTCATAGTAAAGTTCCTATCTGGTATATGAATACTCAATATGCGTGCGCACCATGAGCGCCGATGACAAATACCGATCGCAGTACAATCTGATGAGCGTCTTCATGAACGTTTGAGGTTGTCGCCTTGAATTCCATCTCTACTTTTTGAAATTCTGTTGCGTACCACCCGAGAACACAAGAGTACGCACGCTGTACGAAGGAGGCGTTGCCGGGAATATTGGAGTAATCAAAACGGCCGGTAAGGAACCAGCGCTTCGCAGGCTGGTGTGTGGCAAGAGCGTACATCCCCCACGATTTCACTCTTTGATCCGTCCCCATCTTTTTATCGCTCCACAGCATTTCTGTCTGCAAGACCAACGACTGGTATGTATTGAACTGAAGCGGTTTCCACTTGTACGTCAAGTCAACACCGCCGAGGAAAGTTGAAAAGCCCGCAACGTTCGGTCCTGTGGCTCCGCTCAATCCTAACTCCAGCGTCGCATTATCGGTCAGGTCCCAGAAATTCTTCAAATGACCGTTATACAGGAAGCGGTCGACCGGACTTCTCACAAAGCTTGGACTTTCCGCAGGACCACGCGTGGCCTCGATGGTCAGCTCCTGATAAAACTCGAACGGGTTCGGCACGAGCCAGCTCAGCGAGAGTCCCTCATCATTCAATCCCTCATCGCTCAGATAATTCTGGTAGACATTAGGAATACTAATGAATGGAAGTGCATGGGGGTGTAGGGTATTGATCTTTCCGAATGAGCTGCGAAACTTCCCTGCTTTCAACTGCAGATGAGCAGGGAGATCGAGCGTCGTCAAATAACCCTCTTCAAGATCAATTCCGAATTTTCCACTTTCAGGGTCACGCGCAATCGAGAGAAAAAACTCGGCCCTCGCATAAGGGTCCACCACAGATTGGAGGGCAATCTCGGCCTCCTTGAACTCAGCGTCCAGATGTCGTCGTGCGGGCGTTTGATACCAGGCGCGGAAATCCCCTATGACGCTCATATTTGGATTGGTCGATGGAGCGATGCGGGGCTGAACCGGAGTTGGGTCCTGTGAGCAAGCCGTCGAAACAGCGACCATGAACACAAGTATGAACTTCAGTTTCATCGGAATCTCAGACAATGTGATAGACGGGACAATGCATCTGATGCTCCTTCGTGGAAGCAATCTCTTTCGTCCACGACGTGCAATCAATCAAGAACCCGGTAACGATCAGGCGAAGGGAGGTGGTGGGGCGCGGCTGCCGAAATTGTGAACATCGGCGTGAAGCGTGCGTTCGGAGTACCCGGGAGTAGGGCAGAGGTACTCGAGTGCATTATCATCGTGTGCAAAACGCGTTGCTGTTGTCGCGACGCGCATAGTAACGTGTGAGCATGCCACACACTCATGGCGTTTGTCCAGCGAAATGTGAATCTCGTTGGCGCCGCAATCATGGCTGCTAACCGTTTCACTTGACTGCAGGAAAAAGTCTGACACATCATGATGGGTAACTTCGATCAGGATACCCGACGCGATGTATGTTAGAAAGGCGAGAATAGAAATGATGTGCTGTTTTGAACGATTCAATTGTCGGGTCGGTAATTCTTCGTAAACCAAAACTGGAACTAATATACCTCCGCGGGAACGCATTAGCAAGAGCAAGATCTACAGGCGATTACGGCCTGCACGTTTTGCCGAGAACCACACTCTTCCTCGCACCTGTTACGCTTGGGATATTCGTTGGATGACCGGCCATTGTTTCATTCGCAAGGATCGCAAAGCAGATTGCCTCTTTTGCAGAACTGGAGATTCCGAACTCCTCGATCAGCCTGATTCTATCCTCTCCGAAGTAGCGCCGCAGCTCACCGAGAAAGAACCGGTTCCTTGCCCCACCCCCACTCACGATCAGTTCATCAACTTTCATTCGTTTCTGGATGAACTGTACATACGCATCGTGTATCACGAAGGGGGTAAGTTGTGATGCCGTGGCAATGATATCCTGGCGGTCGTAGTGTTTTCCTCTCCCGAGTAGCGCTTCGACGAAATCTCTTCCAAATTTTTCCCTACCGGTGGACTTTGGCGGCTTCATCCTGAAATACGGATGCTTCTTTATCCATCGAGAAAGATCAAGCGCGACCGCACCGCGTGAAGCGGTCTGCCCATTCTTGTCGAATGGCTTCTTGTACAGCTTGCTCATGAGTGCATCGACGACCATGTTGCCGGGGCCGGTATCAAAAGCGGTTACCTCATCGGCTCGGCAATTTCTCGGCAGCACTGTGACATTTGCAATGCCGCCAATATTGAGCAGCAATCTGTTCTTCGTTTTTGAATGGAAGGTCAGCCAGTCGAAGTACGGAACAAGCGGCGCTCCCTGGCCGCCGACCGCCATGTCGGCAACCCGGAAATCGCCAACAGTCGGGATTCCTGTGAGTGTCGCAAGCACGGAGGGGTCGCCGATTTGCAGTGTGGCACAAACTCTCTTGCCGAACATCCGCACCGGAGCGGGAAGGTGCCGAATCGTCTGCCCATGTGACCCGATGAGTGCTATCTGGGCAAGCTTCACATCGCTGCGGCGGGCAACAGACTTCACTGCATCGGCATACAACTGTGCAAGCAGGAAATTCAGTCGAGCGATCTCATCGACATTGCTTGTGGCAGGATGGGAGTTCTTCAATAGAAGATGCCTAAGGCCCTTGGGAAATGACCGGTGAAAAAAACCGAGTTGCTTGAATTTTGTCTGAACGCCGGTGCCGTTTACACGCAGTAAGACGGCATCAACCCCGTCCAGGGAGGTACCGGACATCAGTCCAACTACAAGTTTGGCAGGCATAAGAATCGGGAAAGTATGGAAAATGTTTCAGATTGCGAGATTCATTTGTATCTTTCAGAAGATGAAAACACTTCTTGGCTCCCACATGTCCATCGGCGGGGGCGTGCACACTGCCTTTGACCGAGCGGCCGGCATCGGCTGCACAGCGATGCAGGTCTTCACAAAGAACAGCAATCAATGGAAAGCTGCACCGCCGACAGAAGAGGACACCCAAAACTACAAAACCGCACAGGCGAAAGCAAGGATTACACATGTGGTTGCACATGCTGCCTACCTGATCAACCTGTGTGCAACAAAGCCGGCAACGCTTGCAATGTCGCGCAACGCATTCATGGATGAGCTGCAACGATGCAAAGCCTTCGGTATAAGCGCGCTGGTTATTCATCCGGGCTCACATGTCGGAGCGGGTGAAGAGGAGGGAATCAAGAGGATTGCCGAATCAATCAACATCGTACATGAGAAGACGCCAGACTTCAAGGTGCTTACTGCTTTGGAAACGACTGCCGGACAAGGAAGCGCAGTCGGGTATCGCTTTGAACAGCTTCGCGGCATCATCGATCGCGTGGATGAGAAAAGCCGGATGGCCGTCTGCCTGGATACCTGTCACATATTTGCCGCGGGGTACGATATTAGCACAGAAGACGGGTGGAACGATACGCTTGAAAAGTTCGATTCGGTGATTGGACTGAAGCACCTTGTTGCAATCCATGTCAACGATTCAAAGAAAGCCCTCAACTCACGAGTCGACAGGCATGATCATATCGGGAAGGGGTTGATTGGCTTAACGGGATTCAGCATGTTAATGAATGACTCCCGGCTTTCGCATATCCCGAAGATACTCGAGACAGAAAAGAGCGAGGACCTTCGCGAGGACATCGAGAACATGCGCGTACTCCTCTCACTCATTAGGACATGACCAAATTGCGGGAACCAACCGAACCTCTTTTTTGTATTCATTGACGCATCACCAGTCCACCTACAACCACAATCACACGAAAGGAACCTCTCATGTATCGTCTAACTCGCACATGTTTTGCCGCCCTCCTCTGCTTGCTCGGCGGGCCATCACTGCAGGCTGGTGGAGATCAGGCACCTCAGGGGTTTCTTGGTGACTATCTCGCTCAGATTGATGCAATTGAGTCTCAAATCACGAGTCTAGAGCAGGCTGTACCGCAGGAAAAATTCACCTGGCGGCCGGCTGCGGGAGTGAGGTCCGTCGGTGAGGTCT
>CAYPVN010000147.1:0-4800 GCA_964414155.1 uncultured Chitinophagales bacterium | reverse complement strand
TGCTGCGCGGCCCGTGATGGCAATGGACAACAATCTCCTTCGATGAATCCAGTTCGTGGACGCGGCCAGGGAGTTCGTTCAGTGGAATGAGATGACCCCCAATGTTGACGATCGCATATTCATGAGGCTCGCGAACATCCAGAAGGAAGATGTCGTCGCCACGATCACGCCACTCTTTCAATTCACCGACGGTAATTTCGTCTGCCCTGACGCCCGCACCGTCTGTGGGTTCGATGGGAACTCCACAGAACGCCTCATAGTCGATCAACTGCTGAATGGAAGGGGACTTGCCGCAGACAGGGCATTCGGGGTTCTTGCGGATCTTTAGCTCACGGAACTGCATCTTCAATGCATCAAACAATAAAAGGCGACCGATGAGCGACGTTCCTGCCCCAAGGATGAGCTTGAGTGTTTCAGCTGCCTGGATCGTCCCGATGATTCCCGGGAGAACGCCAAGCACACCGCCTTCAGCACAACTCGGTACTAGGCCGGGGGGTGGTGGCTCCGGGTAGAGACACCGATAGCAGGGGCCACTCTCTGAAGAAAACACGGTGGCCTGTCCCTCGAACCGGAAAATGCTGCCGTAGACATTCGGTTTCTTCAGTAGCACACATGCATCGTTTACAAGGTATCGTGTCGGAAAATTATCAGTTCCATCCACGATCACATCGTAGCCCTGGAGAAGGTCAAGTGCATTCTCCGAAGTCAGCATTGTCTCGTAGGTCTCGACCTCGACGTGGGGATTAAGCCCAGCAATGCGCTCACGAGCGGATTCCAGCTTCGACCTTCCCACGTCCAGCGTGGAATGCAATACTTGGCGCTGGAGGTTGGAAGGATCCACAACATCAAAATCGATCAATCCAATCCTGCCAACTCCGGCCGCAGCCAGATATAGTGCAAGCGGCGACCCGAGGCCTCCAGCACCAACAAGCAGGACACTTGCCGCTTTGAGCTTTTTCTGTCCTTCAAGCGCAACCTCGGGCATAATCAAGTGTCTGCCATAACGCCTGATCTCTTCGTGCGAAAGTTGCACGTCTTCAATAACCGACGACACCGTTGGAATACTCATGCTCTTACCTCCACCCTCCCGCGATGGAAGGGATGATGCTAACAAAATCTTTCTCCGTCACTTTTGTCTGTTCCTTCTGAAGGTAACGAATGTCTTCATCGTTTACATAAACATTGATGAAGCTTCGCAGCTTGCCGTCGTCACCGAATAAATGCTTCTTCAGTGAAGCATGCTTATCCGTCAACTGCTGCAAAACCTCGCCAACTGTCACTCCCTCCACAAGCACAGTATCGCGCTTTTCTGTGTACGCCCTCAAGGGGGTCGGAATCATGACTCTTACTGCCATCATCTGCTCCTTTCATTGTTTGCATCGAGCGAAACGCTACGCGCAAGGATGAACGATCTCTCCGTCCACCAGTTCCAATACCTCTTCTGAAAATGCAGACCGATCCTCCAGGAGGACCCAGGATCTGACGCTCGCGGGAATGCTCTCTTCAACCGAGACGATGAGGTACGACCACATTGGCATCGCATGGTCAAGATCGAACTGCGAAGGCGCCGCCGGATGATTTGGATGAGAATGGTACAATCCCAGGACTTCGACCCCCTCCTTGTTTGCCCGTTCTTCCGCCACTCGATAATCATCCGCAGTTATGAGGTATCTCTGCTCCCGCGCCTCCTCTTTCCTGTTTCCCATTTCAAATACATCGCAGACTGTCTTCAGTATACCGGTGTCCTTTCCCAGAATGATTCCGCAACACTCCTCCGGGTAGCTACGCATCGCATGCACCTTCATACGGTGGAGGGATGTATGGTTAAGCCTCAGAGTGGCCATTCTGTTCTTCCAGACTAGTGTCCCAAAATTGCTCGTTCAGATACTTCGTGCCGTCATCGCACAGGATGGTAACAATGTATCCATTGTCGATCGATTGTGCAACACGCACACTGGCTACGACTGCTGCCGCCGCGGAGACGCCCACGAGCATTCCTTCTTCACGGGCCAGCCGCTTGAGCGTGGCGTACGCTTCTTCTGTGGATATCTCAAGGTTCTCGTCCGCGAGTTCCGCATCGTAAATCCCGGGCACCATTGCCGTCGGCAGGTGCTTCAAGCCCTCCAGCCCATGTAGAGGTGAATCCGGTTGGAACGATATGCACTTGATCGTCGGGTTAAGCTCCTTCAGACGGCGAGAAGACCCCACAAATGTCCCCGCGGTCCCGAGACCCGCAACGAAGTGAGTAACTCTGCCTCCGGTCTGATGGAAGATTTCAAAGGCAGTCGTGTTGTAATGCGCCTGCCAGTTGGCCGGGTTGTTGTACTGATCGGCATAGAAGTATTTCTCCGGTTGTTCCGAGACGCGCTGCTTCACCCAGCGTTGAGCGCCGTCTGTTCCTTCCAGCGGGTCGGTATAGATCACTTCTGCTCCATATGCTGCGAGGATGCGCTTCCGCTCGACACTTACATTGCCAGGCACCGCAAGCTGAACCCGATAGCCCAGCGCCGCACCAAGCATTGCGTATGCAATACCGGTGTTACCGCTGGTTGCGTCAATGATGGTTTTGCTGCGCGTTAGCGCGCCGCTTTTCTCTCCTTCCCGTATGATATTCAGCGCCGGCCGATCTTTCACCGAGCCGCCGGGATTGAACCATTCAGCTTTTCCATATACCTGAACATTGGAACTGACTGAACCTCGCAGCACCTTTTCAATCCTCAAGAGTGGTGTGTTGCCAATTCGACTTAGAATCGTCTCATCGTGCGGCTCTCGCTGTCTTGCATTCGTAATCACACAAATACTCTATTGAAACGAACAGTTCACACTTCCATAACCCAATTCTCAAGAAGATCGTTCGATCAACCGGATGAGTGGTGTCTGCTGCTTCGTCAGCAGCAACAACAGGCACAGGCAGAAGAGGGGGAAGAATAAGGTATGAAGCCTGAGAAGACTGAGGCCTGAAGTAATCGGAAACGGTTCGAAAACTCCGTTATGTGATCATCTGATGCAACATCTTGGAATGGTTGATTCGAATGAGCAATGTTCCATACGCGATGTAAACACCGCTGCAACCTATTGCGTTCCACATAGTCTTAGTGCCGCTCCGCCCGTTGTTCTCAAGGGCCTTGAGACCGGCAGGCCTCCCGACGCCGAGGGCGGCGTGGTTCGCCACGAAGGTAACCGTACTCATGTTGTTGGGCGAACAGATAGTGTCGAGAATGGAGTCTTTCAGGATGCCATCGCTTCCCCTGCTTTATTGATTTTCGGACTGGATTTCCGTTAATTCATTCAGAAGCTTCGGTAGTATGGCTCCGATTCTCCTATTGCAGCGTCACCCCATGTCCACTCCCTTGATGAAACAATATGCGCAGGTAAAGGCAAAGTATCCCGACACGATACTCTTGTTTCGCATGGGAGACTTCTTCGAGACGTTTGAAGAGGACGCCAAAATCACATCGAAGGTCCTTGGCATCACGCTGACAAAACGTGGCAACGGCACGGCCGGTGAAACGCCGCTTGCCGGGTTTCCCCATCACGCACTCGAATCCTACCTCCCCAAACTCCTGAAAGCCGGCTACCGCGTCGCTGTCTGTGAGCAACTGGAAGATCCGAAATTTGCCAAGGGCATCGTGAAACGGGGTGTGATTGAAGTGGTGACGCCCGGTGTGGCATACTCCGACAAGGTGCTTGAACAGAAGCAAAACAACTACCTTGCTGCGATCGCCCTCCCATCAGCGGTTGCAACAAGTCAGGATGGTGTGGGATGTGCCTTCGTTGACGTATCAACAGCCGAATTTTTTGCCACCGAATTCCCGCTCAAACAGCTCAAGGACCAAATCGCGGCAATGGCTCCGGCGGAGATCATCGTGCAGCGTCGTGATCTGGAAACCATCCAGCGGCTGCTCAGGGAAACGTACAAGGGAATCTTCAGCAAGGTGGACGACTGGGTGTTCAACTTCGATTACTCCTATGAACAGCTGGTCAATCACTTCCAAACGCAGTCGTTGAAGGGATACGGCGTGGAGGAATTCAAGGTGGGGGTTGTGGCTGCGGGCGCTGTGATGCATTATTTGCAGGAGACTCAGAAAGCAAACCTGCTGCACATCAGGAAAATTACACGCTACGATGTGGGCGACTATATTATCCTCGACCCATCGACCAAACGGAACCTCGAGATCACATCCTCCATTGCCGGTTCAACGGAGGGAACGCTCTATGCCGTGCTCGATAAGACGCAGACTCCCATGGGCGGGCGACTCCTCAAGCGATGGATCAATCAGCCACTCAACAGAGTCGAGCCGGTCGTACGACGACTCAACGCCGTCAGGGAGCTCGTCGAGAAACAGGACATCCGCAAGTCATCCGCGGAGATACTGGCACGCATTGGAGACCTTGAGAGACTGAACACGAAAATCTGCACCGGCCGGACCAACCCGCGAGAGTTGAACGCTCTGAAGTTCATGCTTACGGAAATTGGAAACTTGAAATCTGCCGCCGCTGACGTCGCCTCAGAATCATTAGCAAGAATCAAGAATGATCTGCATCCGCTTCCCGCAATCGTATCGCTGATCGACGAAGCTATCGAGCCGGATCCACCTCTTGCACTTGTCGACGGGGGCGTTATCAGGAAGGGCTACAATGCCGAGCTGGACGAATTACGCACGCTCGCCTTCAGCGGCAAAACATGGATCGCCGACCTGCAGAAACAGGAACGCGAACGCACGGGCATCCCATCACTGAAGGTGGGGTTCAATAATGTCTTCGGTTATTACATCGAGATCACCCATACGCACAAGGACA
>CAYPVN010000146.1:0-4831 GCA_964414155.1 uncultured Chitinophagales bacterium | reverse complement strand
GATTCAACGGGACAAGCATATGGCTACACACAAACACGCCGTACACAAGAAATCGAGAATTTCAGTCAGCCGCATTACGAGTTGATACACGAGTGGCGTATTTCACCGACCACAACACTGCACAACACAATCTTTTATTACACAGGCGATGGGTCCTTTGACTACGATGCATCATGGGCTGATACCTCCATGCTGCGGATTGGTTACAACTACGGGATTCCCACGACGCAGAACCCGACCAACACACTCGTGCGTGCGTTCGTCGGCAACAAGCAATGGGGGTGGCTGCCGCGTGTGGAGATCGATCACGGAAATGGTAACCTGACGTTGGGCGCCGAGCTGCGCGTCCATCGATCAACCCATTGGGGTAAAATCCAGTTTGCGGAGGGGCTTCCATCCAATTTCGATCCCGATTATCATTTCTATGAATATAACGGTGAGAAGAATATTTTCTCTGCCTATGTTCATGAGTTGTTCAAACTGAGGGATGATCTTACGCTCATGGCTGATCTCCAGCTTGTTCGGAACAGGTACGGAGTCAGGAACGAGAAATATCTCAACAACACATTCAGTCTTCCGTACTTTTTTGCAAACCCGCGTGTCGGTTTGAACTACAACGTGGACGACCGATGGAGCAGCTACGTCTCGCTGGCTTACACCTCACGGGAACCTCGCCTCCGTAACCTGTACGCTGCCGAAGATTCATATTTCGGGGCAACGCCACAGTTCCAGGCCAATGCCGCCGCCGGTACGGTGCGGTACAACTTCGATGAGCCGCTTGCAAAACCCGAGCACCTGTTTGATGCGGAGCTTGGGGCGCGATTCAGAATAGACGATGCATCGTTTTCCGCCAACGTCTACTGGATGGAGTTCACGGACGAGCTTGTGAAGAGCGGCCAGGTGGATATCTTCGGGCAACCCGTTACTGGAAATGCCGAGCGCACGCGTCATTTCGGTCTTGAGCTTGAAGGCAGTACGGTATTCTTGCAGGATTTTCAGCTGAGCGGTAACTTCTCTGTGTCGAACAATGAACTCGTGCGACATACGGTTTTCATCGGCGTTACGGACACCAGTGGAAACACCACATACGTCCCGAGGAGTCTGGATGGAAATCCCATTGCAGGTTTCCCTGATGTTCTTGGTAATCTCCGGCTATCGTATCGGTCGGGAGGTTTCTACGGATCGCTGCTTGGGAAGTATGTTGGTTCATTTTACACAGATAACTTCAAGGACGAGGCGAACAAAAATGATTCCTATCTCGTGTGGAATGCCGATGTGCAGTGCAGGTTTCCGAAAGCGCTCGGCATCGAGTTGAGTCTGCGGGGCGAAGTGCGAAATATCTTCAATAGACTGTATTTCATGAGCGGAGAAGGAAATGCATTCTTCCCTGCGGCGGAACGGAACTACATTCTTGGCATTACTATGAATCTCTGATGTCAACAACCGTACTCATCATATGTAACGGCGAGCCGCCGGGGAAAGCGCTGACGCGGAGGCTGACGCACGAAGCTGAGCTTGTCGTGGCGGCCGATGGGGGAGCCAATGTAGCCCGGCGATATGGCATCCGGCCGGACGTCATCATCGGTGATCTCGATTCCATTCTTGGATCCACCCGAAAGGCGTTCTCCTCGTCCAGAGTAGTTCATGTGAAACGACAGGACAGCACCGACCTGGAGAAAGCGCTTGACTTTGTCGTTGCCGCCAGGTTTTCTGAAGCCGTCATTGTCGGTGCAACGGGAAAGCGGCTGGATTTCACGCTCGGCAATCTTTCGGTGATCTGGCGGTACACGCGCAGACTCGGCGTTCGCTTCATTGGTAATGACTGGGAAGCGACGCCTGTGGAATCGGGGCGAAGAATTGATGCGGCAGTTGGGACAACCGTGAGCCTGATTCCGTTCGGTCGGTGCAGCGGGATTACGCTGAGTGGACTTCGTTATCCGTTGCGGGACGCGACGATGGACATCGGCCAGATCGGCGTGAGCAACGTTGTGCGACGCTCCCCATTTACTATCCATGTCAAGCGGGGAAAGCTGATGCTGATCATGCAGGGGCCGCAACCGAGAAGCCGGCGCCGCTGATGGTGACACTCGCACCAATTGATCTCATCCTCATCATAGCTTACTTCGCTGCGGTTCTCGCAATCGGGTTTCTTTCAAAAAGCCGTGAGCACAAACGGCAAGACCCATCTGCATTGCATGCGGTTGACGCATCGGAGACGGCCGACTTTCTCTTAGCTGGTCGGTCGCTGACGCTGCCCCTCTTCGTGATGACACTTGTCTCCACGTGGTATGGAGGCATACTTGGTGTGGGCGAGTTCTCGTACCTGTACGGGATTTCAAACTGGGTGGTTCAAGGTCTTCCGTACTACGTCTTTGCCGTACTGTTTGCCTTCCTGCTGGCGAAGCGGATTCGTGCGAGCAGCCTTCTCACCATTCCCGACAAACTTCACCAGGCATACGACCGGAAAACCGGCCTCCTCGGGGCCGGGCTTACGTTTATCCTGATGACACCTGCACCCTACATACTGATGCTGGGTGTGCTGTTGCAACTCGTTTTGGGATGGAGCCTGGTCGCGAGCATTCTCGCAGGAACGGTTGCAACGACTGCGTATCTCTTCGCCGGCGGCTTCCGCTCCGATGTGAACACCGATGTCTTTGAATTCGTGTTGATGTTTGTTGGATTTGGCGTGATACTGCCGTTTGCGTACATGAAGTTTGGAGGGTTGGAATTCATCCAGCAGAACGTGCCACCGCTTCATCTGACGTTGAGTGGCGGGAATTCATTTCAGTTTATTGCCGTCTGGTTCTTCATTGCTCTCTGGACATTGGTGGACCCATCGTTTCACCAGCGATGCTATGCGGCCCGGTCCGGTGAAGTGGCGCAGAAGGGGATTCTCATTTCGATCTGCTTCTGGTTCGTGTTTGATGCCATGACTGCAACTGCCGGACTGTACGCTCGTGCAGCGTTGCCCGCACTTCCGCAACCGGTAATGTCGTTTCCACTTCTGGCAGAAGTGACATTACCTCCCATTGCCAAGGGTCTGTTCTACATCGGCATGCTTGCAACCATCATGTCAACATTGAATACCCTGGCATTCGTCTCTGCCACGACGTTCGGCAGAGATATCATCTGGCGACTGCGAGAAGAGAGTGATGAGCGCAATGTTGTCCGGTATACTCGCATCGGGCTTGTCCTGACATCCGTTTTGTCGGTGGCGCTGGCTCTCGCAATTCCTTCCGTGGTCAAGTTGTGGTACGCCATCGGAACGGTTATCGTTCCTGGACTGCTTGTACCTCTTGTGACAAGTTACTTTGAAAGATGGAAAGTGCCGTCGAGGTACGCATTTGCGTCAATGCTTTTTGGATGGACCACGTCGCTCACCTGGTTGTTGATCGGGTGGACAAGGGAATTGGGCAACGCATCATACTACCCATTAGAGATGGAACCGATGTATCCGGGACTTCTTGCCTCGCTCATCTGCTGGAGTATAGGATTGAAGCGGCGTCAAGACTCAACGGGGTGAGATGACACATCCATCAGTCCGTTCATTGATTTTGTGTGACCGAGTCCTTACCTTGCTCAGGCAGATACACCTTATCATTCCAGTAATTCAGCCCATCCCATGAGACTATCCGACAAATTCATCCAAACACTACCCAAAGTTCTTCTCCACGATCATCTGGATGGTGGATTGCGGCCGCAGACAATTGTTGAACTCGCATCGGACATAGGTTACAAGAAGCTGCCAACCAAAGATGCTGATGAGCTCGCCGAATGGTTTCACCGTGGAGCCAAGCGGGGGAGCCTGCCGCTGTATCTCGAAGGCTTTGCGCATACGTGCGGGGTGATGCAGACTGAGGAAGCACTCGAACGTGTTGCGTACGAAATGATGGAGGATATGCACAAAGACGGAGTCGTCTATGTTGAAACGCGGTTCTCCCCGGTTTTCCATACTGACAAAGGTTTGCATTGGGATGATGTTGTTAATGCTGTTCTGGATGGACTGGAACGGGGGAAGAAGGACTTCGGAGTTGAATACGGACTGATCATTTGCGCCATGCGGGATATGAAGCTCTCGGTGGAAATGGCCGAGCTCGCCGTTGATTTCCGGGGGCGAGGCGTTGTAGGATTCGATCTTGCCGGAGAAGAGGGAGGCTTCCCTCCGAAGAAGCATGTTGATGCATTCCACTACATCCAAAGGGAGAATTTTAATATTACAGTCCACGCCGGTGAGGCCTTTGGCAAGGAAAGCATCTGGCAGGCGATTCAATGGTGCGGAGCCCATCGCATCGGGCATGCAACACGATTGATTGAAGATATTGGTCTGGATAAGCGAGATCACCACAAGATTGTGAAGATGGGTTACCTTGCGCAATATGTTCTCGATAAACGCATCCCTCTCGAAATTTGTTTGACAAGTAACGTCGACACAGGTGCCGTGAAGAGTTTGGAGGAACACCCTTTTGGCCTGCTCCATAAATATAAATTCCGGGTTACGCTCAACACGGATGACCGCCTCATGAGTGCAACGACGATGACGAAGGAGTTCAAGATTGCTCAGACAATATTCAAGTTAACCATGAGCGATTTTGAGAAGATCACGATCAATGCTATGAAGAGTGCCTTCATTCCGTACAACCGCCGTATCAAGTTGATTTATGATGTGATCAAACCGGGATATGAGAAAGCCCGACGAGCAATGAAGCGATCGAAGGGTTAAATGTGTGAGGGGGATTCATGATGCGGTGGCATCTCTTTTTGGTTTCAGTTGCGATAGCGGGCTGTGCCACCAACAGCGGGATGATTCCGTACAACGTGACAACGCGGAACT
>CAYPVN010000145.1:0-4864 GCA_964414155.1 uncultured Chitinophagales bacterium | reverse complement strand
ATCCTCTACCGCTGATTCGCGACCTCATGAACTAAACGAAGCTCGCGTCGTCTCACTTCCATCGGTTCTTCCTCAACCCGGAGGGATCTGCCGGACACACCGGAATTGCCTCCTCAACGGAGTGGATCGGGGAGAATCTCTGCAGGCGATCAACAAGCCGAAGATCCTTACTGAACGATGACTGTTCCCACCATTCCCATCGAGCTATGATAGATGCAGTGGTAATGAAACGTCCCCGGAGTATTGAACGTCGTGGTCGCGCTCGCACCCGGCGCGATGTTACCTGTGTTCCACCCTGTGCTGTCGCTCGTGGATGTGTGTTTGACGCCGTCGTTGTTGCGCCATGTAATTGTGGTGTTTGCCAGAATCGTGATCGTGCTCGGACTGAATGAACTGTTCGACATGTTGACTGTATTCGGTGTGTTATTGCCAGTGTTAGATGAGTAGGAATTGCTTGAATCGCCCTTGCACCCTGCGAGCACCAACAACGCTGCGCCAATAGCCATCGCAACCAACCGCGCTCTCTGCTTCATCGGATTTCCTCCTTCTGTTGTTCTACATTCTCTGCCACTCATTCGCGACTCTATGAACTCAACGAAGCTCGCGTGGTTTCAGTTCCATCGGTTCTTCCTCAACCCGGAGGGACCTGTCGGATACACTGGAATCGCCTCCTCAACGGAGTAGATCGGGGAAAATCTCTGCAGGCAATCAGCGGGGTGTGGCTTGATGTCAGCTTACGCAAATCTCTCTTCATCTGCAAACCTATAGCCGACACCCCATATACGATAGCAGCAGTTATCACACAGTTATCACGACGGATTCACACAACGACACGTGTCGAAACAGCCTAACCCGGGAAGCACCTGCTTGCGTTAGTTTGGGTGGATTGTTACCATGGAATTGCCCGTCAAACTCCGCACCAATACTCGCCCTACTTAGTAGCTTGGAAGCTGAAGGAAATCCCTGAAGCGAAATACCTCTGGTAGAATGGCTCTGAGAATGGAACGTATTTGAAGGAGGGTGTGGACTTCTTGAATAGATGACTGTCCATTACCGCGAGGAAAACAAGGAGCGGATCGATCCTTAGTGAAATATCCAAACCGAAAAGTCCAATTTTGAAACTCAGTAGGGACGTTCCCTGCATGCCTCAATGAATCGTCCGAGGCGGGCAGGAATTAAACGTCCCTACTGAAACCACTCCTACATCCAGGGCTCGTCGGCGGACGGGCCGTAGATGGATGGCACCTTCGCACCAACCAACCGCAGATAAACCGAGAATTGCCCGCGGTGATGGACGCTGTCCATCAGCATCAGCCACAGCATATCCGCGCGGCGGACGTCTCCCATTTTCCCGGGGCCAACGGGAACGGTGATCATTGCATTCCAATCCGCCTCGGACATTCCCTTCACTTTTGGGGTCATTGACTTGTGCATGTTCTCATACCCCGTCAGCACATCCGCATACGTTGCAAACTTCGGCATCTCCCCTCCAAAATCAATCTTCCCCTTCACAACGCCATCGACGACGCCAAGCTCTCCAACAAACACCGTCGCAAGCTCTTTTGCGGTTTTGGTTTTCTCCGCCGCCGGCTTGAAATCCGCCTTGTCTGCCGGAAGGTGTTTCAGAATTTTCATCGTGGTGCCGAACTCACGCTCCCACGCCTGAAGAAACATCTCTTTTTCCGTTGCCATACTTCCTCCTTGTGATTATGATGGAATGATGATTTGATGAGTGGTACGATCGAACTCCACCTACTTCGAAAGCACCTTATCCAATTCAGCGAAACAGGCAATCCACCCCTGGTTGTGGTCATCGCGCAATTTTTTGCTGGCGAAGCGTGAGTGTGTGAACCGCATTTCGGTGGAATTCCCTCGCTCAAGGAATTCAACACTTACAAACGACCCCGGTTCCCCGGGGTTCTCCTCCCATGACCATGTAAAGGCAACAAGTTCGTCCGGGACAATCTCACGATACACACCTGTCGCGATATGCTCGACGTTCTTTGCCGTGTTTTTCATCCCGATGCGGTATTTCCCGCCGACGCGGAGATCGACTTCGGCAACGGTGGGCACCATGTCGGGTCCGGCGGCGAACCACCGGGAGATCACCTCCGGTTTTGTCCACGCCTCGAACACCCGCTTGCGGGGAGCGGCAAAGGTGCGCGTGAGGAACAACGTTGTGTCTTCAGCCATTGGTTCTCCTATTTGCTTTTGGGTTTAGTGAGATGCTTTTCCAGCGCGTTAAACTTTTCGTCCCAGAATTTCCGGTACCGCTCAATCCAGTCGAGCGCATCTTTCATTGGTTTGCTTTCGAGTTGAAGCTTGTGCACGCGCCCCTGTTTTTCACGGGCGAGGAGGCCGGCCTCTTCCAATACGCGCAAGTGCTTGGAGATTGCGGGAAGCGACATATCGTGCGGCTCGGCGAGTTCCGTTACCGATGCCTCGCCGTGAGCGAGCTTTTCGAGTATCGCTCTTCGCGTAGGGTCGGACAGGGCAGAGAATACACGGTTGAGTGTATCGGACGAATGCTTAACCATATGGTTAAATATAAGACTTCAACCGCAGAGTGTCAAGCGAAATCTTCTGGGAGTCCTTGCAGTGCCCCCCGGCTCTGCGTGTCGCCTGCCTAGTCGGCAGGCAGGAACGAGGAGGAGAATGGTGTGAGGAGTGAGCTTGATGAACGGGCCCGGATGGTTGCAGTAATGGATCAATAGTTTTGGTCGGCTACGTCGTGATACTGCTTAAAGACCCAGCCTGCTTATCCTTTCCGCAACGAGTGTTGTGTAGGCATTTTTCATCTCTTCGGAGAGGAAACTTATCCGCACCGATTGTTTATATTCGTTGGCCAACCGCTTCAGCTCGCCAAGTACTATCGTAGTTGTTCTTTCCGTAAGCCCCAAACGCTCCGTTGTGAAATAGTCCAGAAGGTCGCTTCGCGTCAGGTTGCGCTTCTTCCCATGCAGAGGGAGGGCCATCTCTTCCGGAGTTCCGCCAAGTGCAATCGTGGTGTTAATCAGATCATAGGCAGGCGCCAATTCCACCTTCCCTTCCAGCTGGATAAGTGAAAAATTTTTCAGATGCATGTCCTCGTTGCCCACAAGGAAACTGAAGAGCGTCAATCTGAAGAGTTTCACCTTTTCAACGGCGGGGAACGTGCAGTACTGCTCGATGGTGGCAGCAACCTGTTCCATACTGGAGTTATACTTGGTGTCGCGCGTCATCCGTTGTAGTTGTGCGAAGTCTTCGAGTGCATGTTTCCGTCCGCGCCCGGCACGATCGAAGCGCTTGATGAAGTACGTAAGCGAGTCATCTTTCGAGTAGAGCATACCGTGGAGCGGAACTTCAATCCCGGCGATCGCTGCGAGTCGCATTGTAAGGTCCTCGTTCTGCGCCAGTTCCGGATATGTTGGACTCTGGGGCTTGAGGATATACTGACCTCCGGCATCCACAAATTCAAACGCGCCATCCTTCACGTTCAACCGGGCGCTCAGTTTGGCTTGCACACCCTGAATGGACATCTTTCCCGCACGGCGTGCCGCCTCGTACCGTTGCTCTTCCGCTGTGAAAGGGAGACTCTGGAGTTGCGTGAGGTTCCGGTCAAGCAGTCGCAACCCGCGTGTGGAATACCTTCCGGTCGAGATCTCTTCATATGTAATCGGGCATCTCATTCGGTCGGACTCACCGTCACTGCGCCAACGAGATCCCGCCCAACGGCAACCAGTTGCGAGAACAGATCGTTGCGGTCAATTTTATTCAGACGAAGGAGCGCCTCAAGTTGTGCACCTTCGGGCAGCAGCCCATCAAAAAATGGTGGGAAGGATGCGAACGTGTACTCTCTCGTCGAGGTGGGCATTGTAAGCGAAACGGCAGGCCCACTGTATCCTTCATCGTAGTGAAAGACGTACTCCGATCCTGCCTGCAATTCCTCAAGCGATCCGGCAGGAACTCCACTCACCTCAACCCTAACTCTTCGCATGCTCTTCAAACTCCTTCATCAGTGGGCTGTTGAACACGAACGTGATGTTGAGCGTGAGCAACACTTTCTTGAGCGTGTCGCATTGGACGGACTCCTTGTTCTTTTCAATGTCGAACACCACCGTCTTCCCGACGCCGGCAAGGTTGGCGAGTTCAACCTGAGTGAGCCCGGCCTTCTGTCTGTGGAAGCGCACGATTGCGCCAATGTCGTATTCTCTCATGGCTACAGTTCTTACTGTTTTGGCAGTAATATAGCATGTCCGATGCTGGGAATCAAGTCTTATGATCAGTAGTTCAGTCGATTTGTACTGCTATAGAGGTAAATTTACAAGAGAGATGCGGAAATGTAGTGTATATGGGCTTCTTCACCAAGAATCACCGCTATAACAGTATGGAAGAAGAGCCTGAGCCATCTCCCTTGTGGCCGTTGGGGGTGGTGATTGCGGAGGAGAGTGGTGTGCGAAGCGAGATTGATGAGATGACCCGTATGGTTGCGGTGGTGGATGGACTTTGAGGGAAACTAATTCGACTTAAGCGTCTTGTGAATGCGCCCGATGCATCTGTTCGGGTTTTTCACGAGGTCATGTTCCCAGATCCGTATAATCCGCCAGCCCTGTTTCCGCAATCCTCTATTGACAAACACATCACGGGCTTTGTTGGCCCCGGATTTCTTTTGCCAGAGGTTCTGTTGTTGGGTCCTTTTCTGCAACACTTTTCCAGCTCAGACGTATTTGAGAATGCAAACACCGTTGGTCGTGTGCGGTCCGCCAAACACCATCATCCAACGACCTCTCCAGACTCTGATTGTTGCCGGACAAAGATCTGGTTGTATCGGTCCGTCGGGATTTCTTTCATGCGAATGTGAAATCTATTCACCACAACAGAGGAG
>CAYPVN010000144.1:2728-4923 GCA_964414155.1 uncultured Chitinophagales bacterium | reverse complement strand
GCGCTGATCTTCGACTCCGTGTTCGATATTTATCGCGGTTCCATTGTCTACCTTCGCGTGTTCGACGGAACGTTGAAGGAGAGGGACAAGGTGATGTTCTTTCATAATGGGAAGACTTTCGAAGCGGAAGAGGTCGGCGTGCTGGAAATGAAAAAGACTCGCACTGGAGAACTGTCCGCTGGAAATGTCGGCTATCTTATTGCGGGCGTGAAGGATGTCCACGATACGAAGGTCGGTGACACCGTAACCTTGGCGACAAATCCCGCAGAGGCGCCTTTGCCGGGGTACAAGGAAGTCAAGCCGATGGTGTTCAGCGGCGTGTATCCAACCAACGCAGAGGATTTTGAGGATCTGCGTAACTCAATCGACAAATTGAAACTTAATGATTCTTCCCTGATCTACGAGCCGGAAACATCGACGGCGCTCGGCTTCGGCTTCCGTTGCGGCTTTCTTGGTCTGCTGCATATGGAAATCGTGCAGGAACGGCTCGAACGCGAGTATAATCAAAACCTCATCAACACAGTCCCGAACGTTGAGTACCGGGTTACGAAAACGAATGGCGACGTCGTACTTGTGGACAATCCTTCATATATGCCGCCACTTGGCGAAATTGAAAAAGTGGAGGAGCCGTACGTCAAGGCACAGATTATCGTGCCGACGGAGTATGTTGGAAATATCATGAAGATCTGCATGGAACGTCGCGGTATCTACAAGAACACGACGTACCTTGATCCTACACGCGCAGACATTGCCTACGAAATGCCCCTTTCAGAAATCATCTTCGATTTCTACGACAAGCTCAAGTCTACCAGTAGGGGCTACGCGTCGTTGGATTATGAACTGCTGGACTTCCGTGAATCGGATCTGGTGAAACTGGATATTCTCTTGAATGGTGAATCGGTGGACGCATTCTCAACCATCGTGCACAGGGACAAGGCGCATGAGTGGGGCAAGAGACTCTGCACAAAGCTGCGCAAGCTCATCCCGCGGCAGATGTTCGAAGTCGCGATTCAAGCTGCAATCGGCAGCAAGGTTGTCGCACGGGAAACGATCTCCGCGATGAGGAAGAATGTGCTTGCAAAGTGCTACGGTGGGGACATCACGCGTAAGAGGAAACTTCTTGAGAAACAGAAGGAGGGAAAGCGGCGTATGAAGCAAGTGGGTCGGGTGGAGATTCCTCAAGAAGCATTTCTCGCGGTCCTTTCAATGGAAGATGAATAATGATCACTTACGAAGGATAACTATGGCAGCTTCATCGGAACAATCGAAGGGAAAGTCTAAACAGCCGGTAAAGGATTTCTTCAAGGATGTTGTGTTTGTCCTTGGAGCGTTCTTCGTTCTGAACAGTTTTGTTCTTGCCTCCTTTGAGGTGCCGACCGGTTCGATGGAGAACGAAATCATGGCGGGTGATTTTCTGTTCGTCAACAAGTTCTTGTATGGCGGCACAACGCCGCGGACGATTCCCTTCACAAACATCCGTGTGCCATGGTTCAGACTTCCCGCGTTCCGGGATGTCCGGCATGGCGACGTGATCGTCTTTGAATTCCCGGGTCAGCGTGATGAAGTGATCGCTGAAGAGTTTCTTTTTTATTTGAAGCGCGCAGTTGGGCTCAGCGGCGACACCGTGCAGGTGATCAATCGGGTGGTACATATCAACGGCCAACCTGCTTCCATTCCCCGCCACATGAAGTTCAACAGTCCACGTCCGATCCCTCCCGGTGTGGCTGATCCACGGATCTTCCCGAAAGGCGCTCCATACAACGAAGACAACTGGGGCCCTACGGTTGTCCCAAGCAAGGGGGACGTTCTCCAGTTGACGGCAGAGAACATCGCGCAATGGACAACCTTCATTAAACGGGAAGGGCACACACTGAGGGTTGACGAACAGAGAGGCATACTCATTGACGGCCTGCAAGCGCAAAGCTATACAGTCGAACGAAATTATCTGTTTGGGATGGGAGATAACCGGGACAACAGTCTCGACGGAAGGTTCTGGGGATTTATTCCCGAAGAGAATATTGTTGGGACGCCGATGATCGTCTACTGGTCGTGGGATCCCAATGTTCCCATCTTTAATATTTTCTCGAAGCTTGGTTCAATCAGACCCTCGCGAATCGGGACATTGATCAAGTAGGTTTTGTGCGTATGGACGTGAAGGAAGATATCGTCGGCGGACAGAATACTGAAGTATCAGG
>CAYPVN010000144.1:0-2628 GCA_964414155.1 uncultured Chitinophagales bacterium | reverse complement strand
GAGGGTCACAGTGTTGCCGTTACTGATGCCGGTGCCGTTCTGATTGATGGAGTGGCTTCAACAGCATATCAAGTGCAGAAGGATTATTACTTCATGATGGGCGATAATCGGGACAACAGTTTGGATAGCCGGTTCTGGGGGTTTGTCCCTGACGATCTGATTATCGGCAAGGCAATGCTTGTGTATTGGTCGTGGGATGTTTCAAGTTCTGATGGTGGTCTCGACCACAAACTAACGTCAATACGATGGAACAGAATCGGCGTGATTGTACGATGAATTATTCAACGGCGAAATAACCGTGGCATCGCTCTACCTCCATATCCCGTTCTGTGAGAAGAAATGCATCTACTGCGATTTCTACTCGATCGAAAATCATTCCTCGATGAATGACTTCCTTGCCGCGTTGCATTGCGAGATTGCCTTGCACGCAGCATACGGCAGTGAGGAGACGTTCGAGACGATCTTTTTTGGCGGCGGTACTCCGTCGTTACTTGAGCCGGTTCAGCTTGAATCCATTCTTGACCATCTGCACAAGACATTTCATGTAACACGGGATGCAGAGATCACGGTGGAAACCAATCCCGGCACGGTAACACATGAAAAGCTCGCCTCGTATCGGAACCTCGGCGTCAATCGATTGAGTATTGGTATTCAATCGTTTCACGAGGATGAGCTGAAATTCCTTGGACGGATTCATGACAGTCTCCAAGCGGTCCAATGCGTTGAGCTTGCACGTCAGGTGGGGTTTGACAATCTGAGTGTGGATTTGATTTTTTCCCTGCCCGGACAGACCATCGCACGATGGGAGGAAAACCTTCGGAGAGCACTCAGCCTGGAGCCAGAACATATCTCTGCATATAGTTTGATTGTTGAAGACAATACGCCTCTTGCAAGGATGGTTCGCTCGAAACTCGTTTCGACAAACCCGATCGAAACTGAGGCAGACTTGTATGAGATAACGATGGCGACCATGGAGGCAAACGGGTTTGAGCACTATGAGGTCTCCAACTATGCGAAACCTGGCTACCGCTCCAAACACAATTACAACTACTGGTGCCACAAGAAATATCTCGGCTTCGGGCCTTCTGCACATTCTTTTTGGAAAGATGACCGCAGAGGCAGACGCTGGTGGAACATTGCCAATATCTCCACATATTGTGAGCGACTTCGGGAAAACCGCCTGCCGGTAGCTTCATCGGAGGAAATCACTACGAAGGAACTTGCCAACGAAAGAATCTTTCTTGGATTGCGGAGCGATGGTCTTAATCTTGACCAGCTCAAATCGGATTTCGGTGTCGAGCTTCCTGCGCATCAGCACGGTATCATTCAACACCTTGTAGGCGAAAATATCGCCACGCTCGAGAATCATCGCCTCCGGCTCACATCAAAGGGCTTTCTCTTGTGCGATGAGGTTTCCGAACAGCTAATGCTCTAACAGCACAGGCCCGGGCAATAAGGAGTTAGCATGAGTCATAAAACATTGAATCGAATAGGTGGAGCGATTGTTTTCCTCAGCGCGTTCACCGTATATGTGCTGACTCTTTCCTCGACCGTCGTATTCTGGGATGTGGGGGAATTCATTGCTGCGGCGAAGATGATGCAGGTCCCTCATCCGCCCGGCTCGCCGCTGTTCCTGCTCTGGGCGCGTATTGCAATCATGCTTCCTCTTGCTGCAGACATTGCCGTTCGGGCACATTTGGTGTCGGCGTTTACCAGCTCACTCGGAGTGATGTTCCTGTATCTGGTCGGCGTTCGTGTGGTCATGAATTTTCGCGGGATGCCAACAACACCAGTCGATCGCATCGTTGTGTGTGGTGCGAGTATCATTGGCGCGTTATCGCTTGCCTATGGAACAACCTATTGGGACAACTCCATCGAAGCGGAAGTGTACGGTGCTAGCATGCTGTTTTTGGCCGGAACGATGTGGCTGATAATGCGATGGCTTGAACGGGCAGACAATGAGGGGAATGAAAAATACTTTCTGTTCATCGCGTATCTCGTCGGGCTTTCCCTGGGGGTGCATCTTCTGCAGTTGCTTGCGATCTTCCCGATTCTGATGATCATCTATTTCAAGCGGTACGAATTCAGCCTGAAGTCTTTCATGTTGTTCGGTGCCGCCTCCGTGGCGATCTTCGCAGTTGTGTACCCCGGAATTGTAAAGTACTTGCCGGGAATGATGGACGGTGAATTTGGTGGACGGAAAAGTGATGTCATTGCGGTGATTCCGTGGGTATTGATCTCGGCTGTTTGTTACGGGGTATACTGGAGCTACAAGCACCGGAAGAAGATGCTGCATGTGGGGTTGTTGTCCATCCTCTTGATCTTTCTCGGTTACACGACGTATATCAGTGTGCTGATTCGCTCGAACACCGATGTTCCGATGAACGAGAACAACCCGAACAACCTTGCGCGGCTTACCTCGTACCTGGGTCGGGAGCAATATGGCGATCAACCGTTCTGGCCGCGAAGATACAGTCAGGAGCCTCAGCATCGCGGGATCTACACCAATTATACCAGTGACTGGGATTTCATGATTCGCTACCAGCTCAACCACATGTTCTTCCGCTATGTCGGTTGGAATTATATCGGACAGGCGGGCGATGGACAAGAGTCGGGAGTCTCCTGGAA
>CAYPVN010000143.1:0-4979 GCA_964414155.1 uncultured Chitinophagales bacterium | reverse complement strand
GATGGATTTTCTCAGATGTAACCCGATCTCTTTGGAAAATCATCCTCAAGGCAGTGCTCACACAAAGGCTCAAACAGGCTCTTCCTCGTAGAACCGACCTTCGGAAAAGGCCATCCTCCCCTTTCAAGTCCTCAATTGAACACGAGATCTCCATCTTTCTTCTCGGCTACCTTGGAGGGTATAAGATTCCAACCCTCCTGCTTGAAAAGCCCGGTACCGAAGTCGAATTCCGACCCCTTACAATAATTCCTCTAGAAGTGTCCGTTTGGAATACTGCGACCGCGGAATACAGCAAACGGCTCGGGCTGAAGGATGGTTACGAATTGACATTTCCTGTCATTGAACACCGCCACAAGAGACCTGATCTTGATAATCCTCTCTTGAATGAGTTTCACATTTACTCGCTGCGAATCGCGACACCGGAACAACTGCGGCTGATAAATCGCCTTGCCTCGAAGGCGAATATTGTGCTCCGGTCATTTTTTGAGAGAAGAGAGTTGAGGTTGGATAAACTGGGGCTTGAATTCGGTCTGTTCGAAGATCAAATAATGATCAGTAAGGAGATTTCACCCCGCACCTCCATCTTCACAGATTTGAGAAATCATGTCAATGGCCGTAAGAACAAATTGCGTGGGAATGCCCGGCGTCATGAGATGGAAAAGAAAGACGGGGTGGAGTTGTACGAGGAAATCCGGAACCGGATCTTTGGAACAGCCTAAGAACGCCTGATGACGATTACCAAGTATGGGTATGATATTCTTGCTGTTGTCGCCGTAACGGCGGTTGTCGGGTCCGTGCTTGCCTGGAATTTTGTTGATTGGAAGATAGGTAGATTTGGGTCGATAAGCATGCTCTGCCTTCTCTTTCTCTTCACGCTTAATTTTTTTCGTGATCCTCATCGCGTAACACCTGACGGTGATAACCTTGTGGTTTCTCCGGCAGACGGAAAGGTTGTTCTCATCAAGGATGTGAGAGAAGATGAATACTTGAAGAACGAAGGAGTGCAGGTCAGCATATTCATGTCGCCGCTCAATGTGCATGTCAATAGATTTCCGATAGCAGGAACGGTGGGGTATTTCAAACACATTCCGGGGGAATACCTCGTTGCGTTCGAAGACAAGTCCTCGGAGCGGAATGAGCGGACGCTAATCGGCGTTGAACGGGGAAAGACGAGGATACTCTTTAAGCAGATTGCAGGCTTTGTCGCGCGTCGGATTATTGCCGACGTGAAAGTTGGTGATGCTGCTGTTGCAGGTGCGCGTTTCGGCATGATCAGATTTGGCTCCCGTGTGGATGTCATTGTACCGAAGGGATCGGAAGTAAAGGTGCGGGTTGGCGATAGGACGGTTGCCGGGGAAACCGTGTTAGCGGTGGTAGCGTAGAGTTACGACCCATGAACTGTCAGGAAATGCTATGAGAATAACCCGTGCGCTGGTACCGAGCCTCTTCACCGTCCTCAACATGTTTTGCGGTTTCATGTCCATCATTCATGCAAGCCGCGGTGAGTTCATCCCTGCGTCCTGGTTCATCGTGCTTGCGGCGGCCTTCGATTCGCTTGATGGGGTGATGGCACGAATTACGAAATCATCATCTGAGTTTGGCGTCGAGATCGACTCCCTTTCGGATGTGATCTCCTTTGGCGCTGCACCGGCTTTCCTGGCGTATCAGATTCATCTGAGTTCGCTTGATGGCATCGGTATCTTCATCAGCTCATTGCTCATGGTTTTTGGCGGATTGCGATTGGCCCGGTTTAATATCCAGCTTGTGGGATTCGACAAAGATCACTTCATCGGTTTGCCGATTCCCATCAGCGCATTGACCATTGCATCGTTCACACAGAGTTTCTGGAACGAAACGGGTGGGTTACTCCCTTCCGCAGCATCGATTCTTCCCTGGATGGTTGTAGGGCTGTCGCTGCTGATGGTCAGCAAGGTAAAGTATGACACGCTGCCGAAGATTTCCCGACGCACGGTTACCAAGGAGCCCTGGAAGTTCATCTTTCTTGGTCTCGCCGTGATCGTCATATTCGTTACGAGCGGCACGGCAGTTTTCCCATTATTGGTTCTTTTCATATCACTCGGGATCATTCGTTATATTGGAAGTGTGGTGAGGCAGCTTCTGCGTTCCGAGGAGAAGCTTGAAGAAGAGCGATCAGCGGAACCCACGCGTTTTGATATTTGATAGAGAGAGAATCGTGTATCTTTCCAAGATTCGGGTGACGTTACGGCAATCCATTCTCGATCCTCAGGGAAAAGCAGTGCAACATGCCATCTCAACTCTTGGCGTGCCAGGGATACAGGATGTGCGCATGGGGAAGTATATCGAGTTGAAACTGGATGGTGGCTCGGAGGCTGAGGTCCGGGACGCAACGGAGGCTGTCTGCAAGAAACTTCTTGCCAATCCGGTGATGGAAGACTACCGGTACGAGATTGAAAAAGTCTAAATGATGGGATCAAAGATAAAATTCGGCGTCGTTGTTTTTCCCGGGTCGAACTGTGATCATGATACGCACTATGTGTGCAAGAAGGTCCTCAATCAGGATGCTGAGTTCCTCTGGCACAAGGAAGCAGATCTGAAGGATGCCGATGTCATCATTCTTCCCGGCGGATTTTCGTACGGCGACTATCTCCGCTGCGGCGCCATTGCGCGCTTTTCTCCGGTGATGAAAGAGGTCATCCGGTTTGCCAATCAGGGCGGGCCGGTCATCGGCATTTGTAATGGCTTTCAGATTCTTCTTGAGGCGGGATTGCTTCCGGGTGTGCTGTTGAAAAACAGCTCGTTGCTGTTTGTCTGCAAATATGTGCACGTCAGGGTTGAAAACTCCGACACAATTTTCACGAACCGATGCCGTGAAAGTGATGTGCTTGAGATCCCCATCGCCCATGGCGAAGGGAACTACTTCACCGACGTGGACACGCTGCAACGTCTCGAAGATAACAGACAGATTGTATTCCGATACTGTGACGAAGCAGGCAACGTAACTTCTTCTGCCAATCCCAACGGCTCGATGGCGAACATTGCAGGCATTACGAACGAAGCAGGAAACATCCTCGGGATGATGCCGCATCCTGAGCGAGCATCAGATCCGCTTCTGCGCCATACCGATGGCCAGAAGGTGTTCCACTCGATCATAGAAAGTTTCGTGTCCCACAGGACGGGACATTCACTAGTATCCGCCTCCGGCGGAGGGAGATAAGCAAATGGGAAATCTGGGCGCAACGGAAATCATCCTCATCGTCCTTGTCATTCTCGTTTTCTTCGGTGCAAAAAAAATCCCCGAGCTCGCACAGGGCCTTGGCAAGGGGATCCGGGAATTCAAGAAGGCGACACGTGAGATTAGCGATGATGTTGAAGAGGGGGCGAAAAAGCTCGACGAGAAGGGTGAGAAGAAAGGGTAGGGCGAACCCCTATGTTTGAGAATATTGGCGGCACAGAGCTGCTGGTTGTTCTGTTTGTCGTGTTCATTTTCTTCGGTCCCAAGAAGCTCCCGGAGATAGGTGAGAACCTCGGGAAGGGAATCCGTGGATTCAGAAAAGCCATGCGCGATATTCAGAATGACATTGAGAAGTCGACGAAGAATGACTAGGCAGCGGCGCTGTCGTTGCACAGTTCCTCTGACGCAGGCGCGCTGAACCCCATCAGATAATTCCTATCCGATAGACACAGGCAAGGCTATTGCTAACAAGGCACACCACCTTCGAGACCACGCGCAACGCACTCGAAGCGGGAAGTACGACATGTGAGCGCGTCACACAAGAATATCTGGAGATAATTGAGAAAGGAAGGCGTCTCAACGCTTTCCTTTCTGTGTTTAATAACATGGCTCTTGAACAGGCACGGGCTGTTGACAGAAAAAGAGCATCGGACAAGGCGGGAAAACTGGCCGGCATGGTTGTGGCAATCAAGGATGTGCTCTGCATGAAGGGGGAACGTGTCACATGCGGCTCCAGAATCCTGGAGAACTTCATCTCTCCTTACAATGCCACAGTGATCGAGCGTCTTCAGAATGAGGATGCAATCCTCATCGGCAAGACAAACATGGATGAGTTTGCCATGGGTTCTTCAACAGAGAACTCGGCGTTCGGCCCGGTTCGCAATCCTGTGGATGAAACCAAAGTGCCCGGCGGCTCGAGTGGGGGTTCCTGTGTTGCCGTCGCAGCGGGCATGGCTCACACTGCGTTGGGATCAGATACGGGTGGTTCGATTCGCCAGCCGGCAGCATTCTGTGGAGTTGTCGGACTGAAGCCCACGTATGGCAGGGTTTCGCGCCACGGACTTGTTGCTTTGTCCTCGTCGTTCGATCAGATCGGACCGTTTGCGAATTCGGTTGCGGATGCTGCACGGGTTCTTCAGGTGATCGCCGGTCACGATGAGAACGACTCGACTTCTGCGGATCTCCCTGTACCGGATTATTCTCAGGCACTCACCAAAGATGTGAGAGGTATGAAAATTGGATTGCCGGAAGAGGCTTTGGGTGAAGGATTGAACGAGGAAGTTCGACAGTCGATTGAGAGAACGGCGGATCGACTGCGAGCTGCCGGGGCTGTAATAAAGAACGTTGCACTTCCTCATTCGAAATACAATATTTCAGTCTATTATATTCTTATGACTGCCGAGGCATCCTCGAACCTTGCGCGCTACGACGGCGCACGGTACGGCTTTCGCTCGGCTACTTCACGAAACCTCACGGAGATGTATGTGCGGTCGCGCAGTGAAGCGCTCGGGGAGGAAACCAAGCGCCGCATCATGCTCGGCACTTATGTTCTTTCTGCGGGATATTATGATGCCTATTACCGAAAGGCACAGAAGGTCCGTCGGCTCATCCAGGATGACTTTGTTGCGGCTTTCACGGAGGTTGATTGCATCATGATGCCTACTTCACCGACAACAGCCTTCGGTTTTGGTGAGAAGGTGGATGACCCATTGCAGATGTATCTCTCGGATATCTACACCGTGAGCGCAAATCTCGCGGGCGTTCC
>CAYPVN010000142.1:2820-5048 GCA_964414155.1 uncultured Chitinophagales bacterium | reverse complement strand
GATGAGTGGGAGAAGATGGTTCATCAGGTTATTTTTGTCAGTGCCACGCCCTCTGATTATGAATTGAAGAAGTCGCAGGGCGTTGTGGTGGAGCAACTGATTCGCCCGACGGGGCTCGTCGACCCGGAAGTGGAAATCAGGCCGGTGAAAAACCAGATCGATGACTTGATTGCCGAAATACGGAACCGTGCGGCGAAGAACGAGCGAATTCTCGTTACCACATTGACGAAGAGAATGGCGGAAGACCTTACGGACTATCTCGTGGATATCGGCGTGAAAGTTCGCTATGTGCATTCGGAAGTCGACGCGCTGGCACGTGTTGAAATCCTGCGCGATCTTCGTCTCGGGGAGTTCGACGTACTCGTCGGTGTCAACCTGCTGCGCGAGGGCCTGGATCTGCCGGAGGTTTCGCTCGTTGCAATTCTCGATGCGGACAAGGAAGGCTTTCTCCGGTCTGAGAGGTCGCTGATTCAAACAGCTGGTCGTACCGCGCGCAACCTGAACGGTCGAGTTATCCTCTACGCCGACACCGTGACAGGCTCCATGGAACGGATGATGACCGAAACGAAACGCCGCCGCGAAAAGCAAATCTCCTACAATACCGAACATGGTATCTCACCGAAGACAGTGTACAAGACCATCGATGAAGTGCTGGCGGCAACGGCCGTGGCTGATGTGAAGGCTTCCCGTGATGCGAGAAGGGAGCGGGCAAAAATGCCTCTTGTGCAGGAAAGCATCATCCGTTACCTGACGGCAGATCAAAAGAAAGACCTGATGGAGGAGCTGCGGACGGAAATGATCAAAGCCTCGAAGGATCTCGAGTTCGAACGAGCCGCCCAGTTGCGTGATGAAATTCAGAAGCTGGAGGCGATGGGAAAGAAAAAAAGTTCGTAGAGTGGAACAGTTCGTAGAGTGGGGGAGTTCATGGAGTTTGTAGAGTGTATTTCGGCCGATGCGACCCCTAAAGACTCTACTAACTCTATGAACTCTAAAGACTGATACTCATGAATCTCACTACGCCGTTATCCTTCCTCAACCCTCTTTATCGTTTTGTCTTCCCACCAGTGTGCTTTGTCTGCGATGCACCGCTGCTAGAAGGTGAACGAAGGGTCTGTCAATCTTGCTGGTCTTCCATCAAGACAGTGTCGGATGACGATTCGTTGTATCAAGAGATGAATGCCAGGCTCACATCCTCAGGCGCTATCGCCTGCCTCGTCTCGGCCTATCATTTCGAAAAGGATGGAGTGATTCAATCGTTAATCCATCAGTTGAAATATGAGGGAATGACAACTCTCGGCGTTGAGTTGGGCAAGAGACTTGGTGAGCGTATCGTTCAGTCTCTTCACATGTCGATGGATGCGGTGTTGCCCGTTCCTTTGCATTCATTGAAAGTACGCGAGAGAGGATACAATCAAAGTGAGTATGTTTGCAAAGGAATTCAGATGGTAACGGGTCTTCAAGTCATTCCATCGGTGTTGAAACGCCGCAAATACACGCAGTCGCAAACGCAACTCAACAGTGAGGAACGAAAGCTGAACGTAGGCGACGCGTTTGAGGTCGATCCTTCCTACAAAGAGTTCGTTGCCCGTCGATCATTCCTGATTGTCGACGACGTCATCACTACAGGCGCAACGATTGAAGCATGCGCGCACGTTCTGATGAGCAACGATGCTTCACGGGTGGTCGCGTGCTCTGTTGCGTTGGCCGAGTAAGCGAACCGCCACTGTTCCATCAATCCCCCCACAATGACTCCGAATCTTTGAGTCAACCTAGGCACAGCCCGCAATGCCGTTACCTTGACAATCAGACCATTTCTTGGTACCTTTCTCTGGGTTTTTTGAATGAATTTGGCTGTTTTTCCATTTTTTTCCTATCCTCATCGCCTACACTCGGAGGTGGTTCATGTCGGTGAATATCGGTATCAATGGTTTCGGACGAATCGGGAGACTAGTTTTCAGAAGACTCATGCAACAAGGCGGGTTCAACGTCGTCGGCATCAATGACATCACGGATGCGAAGACACTCGCGTATCTGTTGAAGTATGACTCGGTTCATGGAAAATACAAGGGGGACGTCAAGGCCGACGGCGACAACATTGTGGTTGATGGGAAGAAGTTCAAGATTACGGCGGAGAAGGACCCTTCGAAACTGCCGTGGAAGGAACTTGGAGTGGATCTTGTCATCGAAGGAACCGGGATTTTTACAAGCCGCGAGCAGCTTTCTCTTCA
>CAYPVN010000142.1:0-2720 GCA_964414155.1 uncultured Chitinophagales bacterium | reverse complement strand
GAATTAAAAGGCAAGCTCGACGGTTTCTCTCTCCGGGTTCCGACGCCGGATGCCTCAATCACGGATTTTGTCGCTGTATTGAAGAAGCCTGTAACGAAAGAACTGGTGAACGAGGCGATGCGCAATGCTTCGTCTACTTCGCTAAAGGGGATACTTGAATACAACGAGGACGAAATCGTTTCGGCTGATGTTATCGGCAATGAGCATTCGTGCATCTTCGATTCAAAACTGACGATGGCGTATGGATCGACAGTGAAAGTATTTGGATGGTATGATAATGAATGGGGATTCTCCTGTCGCGTCGTGGATCTCTTGAAAAAAATCGTCTGACAATCTATGAATGTAAAAACCATTGACGACGTAGACTTGAAGGGAAAGAGGGTTCTTGTCCGCGTCGATTTCAATGTCCCCATGACTCCCAATCTTCAGGTGGCCGACGACAAGCGGATTGTGGAGTCGCTTCCGACGATCAAGAAAATTCTGAGCTCCGGAGGGATGGCAATAGTGATAAGCCACCTCGGGCGGCCAAAGGGTCAACCGAACGTGGAGTTTTCACTCAAACCCGTCGCCGGTCGGCTTGGCGCTCTTCTTGGCATCGATGTGAAATTCGCCAACGATTGTATCGGCAAGGCAGCGCGGCAAATGGTAAACGACCTGAAGCCGGGTGAATGTTTGCTTCTGGAGAATCTTCGCTTTCACGTGGGGGAAGAGCTCAACGATGACGCGTTCGCGAAGGAGCTTGCAAGCTACGGCGATATCTTTGTCAACGATGCGTTTGGAACAGCACACCGCGCACATGCTTCCACGGAAGGAGTGACGAAGTTCCTGAGACCAAGCGTTGCCGGGTATCTCATGAAAAAAGAGATCGAGTACATGGGCCAGGCTGTCCTGAATGCCCGGCGGCCGTATATCGCGATCATGGGGGGTGCGAAAATCTCGGGCAAGATCGACGTCATCCAAAACCTTCTTCCCAAAGTTGATGCCCTGGTGATTGGCGGGGGCATGGCGTTTACGTTTTTCCAAGCGCAAGGACTTGAGATCGGGGATTCATTGGTGGAACAGGAGAAACTCGGACTTGCAAGAAAGATTCTTGACGATGTGAAGGCCCAACACCTCCGGCTGATCTTGCCGGTTGATTGTGTCATTGCCGACAGGTTCGACAATAATGCCCGGCGTAAGGTCGTGCCCATCTCCAAGATTCCGTCAGGGTGGCGGGGATTGGATATCGGTCCGGACACGGTCAAGCTTATCAACATGGAAATCCGCCGCGCGAAAACCATTGTGTGGAATGGACCAATGGGGGTGTTCGAGATGCCTAACTTTGCCAACGGCACGCTCGAGGTTGCGCGGTTACTTGCAGAGGCAACCAAGGCGGGTGCAACGACAATCGTCGGCGGCGGTGACTCCGCAGCGGCGGTGACACAGGCGGGTTTCGAGAAGTCCATGTCACACGTCTCTACAGGCGGTGGCGCGTCGCTTGAGTTTCTCGAAGGCAAGCCGCTTCCCGGTGTTGAGGCGCTTGACAAACGATGAACCAAACAGGAGCTGCTGTTGTTGGATAGACGTCACGTTATTATGAGGATGAGTAGGTGATGGGTTCTTATCGATCAGACAATTATTATCGTCCGAGCTTTTTTGGTGGCTTCAGCTTTTTCCCTCCCGTGATCAAGTGGTTGCTGATTAGCAATGTCGCAATCCTCTTTCTCGTTGGAACCCTTCTCCGCCCATTCACGATAGCGGGTGTGTCGATCGGCGGTGACGGCGGGTTCATCATGTATTACCTTTCCCTTTGGCCTCTGGGCACAAACTTCTGGCCGTGGCAACTGTTCACGTACATGTTTCTCCACGGCGGCCTGGGACACCTTTTTTTCAATATGCTCGCACTCTGGATGTTCGGAATGGAGCTGGAGAATACCTGGGGCTCAAGGAAATTCTTTATCTATTATTTACTCTGCGGTCTGGGTGCCGGCATTGCAAATTCACTGGTTACCATGACACTCGGTCAGACATGGCCGACTGTTGGCGCCTCGGGTGCTGTATTTGGTGTATTGATTGCATTCGGCATGCTCTTTCCGGATCGTCCGATCTATTTGTATTTTCTTCTTCCTGTGCGAGCCAAGTACTTCATCGCAGTCTACATTGCGATGGAATTATTCTATGGCGTGAGCGGCACATCTGACGGCATCGCGCATTTTGCTCATCTCGGTGGAGCTGCTGTCGGGTTTATCTATATGCTTGTGGATATGGGGACAATTCCCGGAAAGTCATTGTTGCAACAGGTGCGCGGTGAAATCAAGAATCCATTTGCGAGCGCCTCACCCCATCGGGATGGCGAAATCTACGATGCGAAATTTTATGACATAAGGTCGGGCCGCTCACTTGATGATGAGGAGGGGGTAAGCCAGGAAGTGATTGACGCAATTCTTGATAAGATCAGCACCGGCGGATATCAGAATTTAACTGACGACGAAAAACGAATGCTCAACGAAGCCAGCAGGAAAATACACTAATATGGAGATTCCCGTACTACATATGGCGGATGAACCCCCTGTGGTTCCTCACCCGACGTACAAGGTTGGTGTGCGACGAAAGACTCGGCAAGTCGCGATCGGCGGTATCAAAGTCGGGGGCGGGGCACCGATCTCGGTCCAGACAATGACGAAGACAAAGACCAGCGACGTCAAGGCCACCGTTGCTCAGATTGTCCAGGCGGCGGAAGC
>CAYPVN010000141.1:0-5079 GCA_964414155.1 uncultured Chitinophagales bacterium | reverse complement strand
TGCACCCACGGAAACCATTGCCGTCCGGAGCCTACCGTCCCTCCTGCAAACAACCTGAATGGCATCATCATCTTTTGCAACGCTGGAGCGCCTTTCCCCATCACAACTCCTGAGCGAGTCATGACAACCCTGACACCCAGCTTCTCCGCATCCATCGCCTCAAGTTCCCACTGCGAACATACCTCTGCCAGGAAGCCATTTCCTTTCGGACGGGATTCGTTCACGTCCTCATCTTCAACTTCTCCATAGTATCCAACCGCAGAAGCATTCACGAGGACACCTGGCTTCCGGCTCGCCTTCCGGATTGCCTCAACAAGCGCCTTGGTGGGATCGAGTCTGCTGCTGAGAATAACCCGTTTCCGCTTTTGCGACCAGCGTTTCGCACCAATGGATTCTCCCGCGAAGTTGAGAATTGCATCCGCACCATCGACTTGTGCGTCCCACAATCCGATATTTTTCCCGTCCCACTTTTCCAACCGAGCCGAGGAATTGACGGAAGTTCGCGCTGTGTCCAAATCGCGGCAAAGAACAACCACATCGTGCTTAGCCTCGATGAGCCGGTTCACGAGTGCCTTCCCCACCAAACCTGTCCCGCCTGCCACAATGATTTTCACAGCGAACTACTTTCCATCGGTGTCCTTCGCGCTCGGGTAGTGGATCCATTCTATGGAGTTCCCATCGGGGTCAACGACATAGTGCGCCCGAGATCCATCCCGATGGGCCTTGGCATGTTTCATAAAGTCTGGCGAGGGGTTAGGTCCGATATTGAACGCAAGATGTCCGGGATGTTGGTCAGGCAAGACGAGAGCAATCTTCACACCTCCCGCTTCAAGGAACGCCCACGTTTCATCCTGGTAGAGAACCTTCGCACCGAGATTCATCTTGTACCATTCAACAGACCTTGCAATGTCGGAAACACTCACGGCAACATGATCGAACTTCATAGATACTTCATACCTTGATATTAGGATATCGTGGTCAGGGATTCTCTGTTGAATCATCCTGAAACAAAGGAAGCTCCTTCAACCTTTCATGCAGCGATGGGGGGAACATAACGTCCTTAGCCTCTGCCTCCTTCTGGATTTTCTCCGTATCCGATTCCAGATCCTTTGTCAGGATCTGTTTCGAACGTCGCTCCTGAGGAGGGTTGAGCTTCTCAGATTTTTCAAATTCGATTACCTTTTCAAGAATCTCTTTTGGAAGGTAGGTTTTGCATTTGCCCAGCACTTCCAGGAATTCCCAAGCGAAGAAATTGTCGACCTGGATTCTCCTTTTAGTCGTGTGAGCGAACTTGCCGATCAGTCGGCAGAGATTTTCCCTCTCCTCCGGGGTCAACTGGTCCGCGAATTCATAGTCTTCCAGCTTTTGAAGAGATAAAATGAGTGGTTCTAGAACGTCAATGGTAACCACAAAAACAGAATAATCGGCGAGGTTAAACGAAAACTGCCTTATTACGTCGCTCGTGTTGGAAGGAATAACAAGATAAATATCCTTCCTCACGTTTTCCTCCCTTACATACTTCTTAACAGCTTCAGCCTGGTTTCTGATATAGCTCGGAAAGTTCTGGAGGTCATCCGAAGCCGGACTCTTCGCATCGAAAATAACAAACTCGCCACAGATCTTGATTGTATTGTCCGGATTGCCTTTGAACGGAACGACGTCCACATACTCAATCGTGTGCTTCTGGCAAATCTGCTTGACCGCATGCTTGACGTTCTCTTCGTGCCGTGCCCATGTTTGCTTCATCAACTCTGTTCTGTGCATCTCCCTCTGTCTTTGTTCTTCCGATTCCTTCAGCCGTTCCGTACGAATACGTTCAAGCTCGCTCGTAAGAACAGACATTTTGTTTTCGTGTTCCTTTTGGCGCTGCGGTTCGCCTTGCTTGAGAACGGTGTTCTCCTTCACCAGTTCGGCGATTCTCGAGGTACCATCCTGAAGTTTCGTCTCGAGGTTTTCGACCTCATTCTCCATCCTCATTTGCGAAGACTTCAAATGCTCAACATCGTTCTGGAGAATATCTCTAGTGCTGTTTGATTGATCGAGCTCCTTCGAGATCCGGTCGATAGAATTGGTCAACGTTTTGAATTCCTCGTATGCGTCGTAACTCAGGCTCCTCAACGCCCCCCAACGAAACAACCGTTGCAAGAACCCGATCGTCTTGACCCTCTCGAAGAAGAGATTCAGTCTCTCATATCTTGATTCCATGTCGAATCCGAATCAATGTGATGTGATATTCTGTGGCGCTGCAGATCTTCTGTATCAAATATACCACAAACCGGGAGAAACTTCAACGCAGCAAAAATACAGGTAGTGCCCTAATGGACACTACCAATAGACAAAGAGCCGATCAGATGGACCGGCTCTTGTCATTCAGAAGGAAGCAGAAACCCCGCAGCCTACATTTGTCAGGCGCTTTATTGGTTCACCGCTGCCGCTGCCTCATCGATTGCCTGGCGGAACTGATCGATCGTCTCACCGAACACGCGCACCGTCGTCCGCTTTTTCTCCTCGCCTTCGAGCCTGTTCTCAGAGATCGAGAGATACTTGTTGCCGTTCTTTGCCTCTTTCACATCCACGAAGTACGTCGTCTTTCCTGCACGCACCATGGTTGAGTAGATTGCATTGTTGGTTGTCATGGCATCCTCCACGATTGTTAGTATTGGTTTGAATGTTTGAGAAGGTTTGTCTTCTACTATAAGAAACGAAAACGGGTAACAGGTTGGCAGATTGCGCCAAGAAATGGGGCAAACAGGAGGCTAAAGCGAGCTAAGTTTCATTTTCATGGCTTCTTCGCTTACGTCGAACTCTTTAGCGAGTTGGGCTGGGTTCTTAGTTTCATCAAGCCGCTGCTTCACCAAACCTTTGGGCATGAGCATTTCGGCAGCACACATATCTGCTTCACGATTGTAGAGTGCTATCTCTTTTGCCGTGCAACGGGATTCAGGACGATGTTTGAGAAGGATGTGTGCGATTTCATGGCCCAGTGAGAAGCGCTGCCTGTGCCGATGGTGTTTCGCGTTGATACCGATGAGCTTTTCCTTGATGCTGACAATAGCGGAACACGCGTCATCTATCGAATGAAGCGGCACAACCTGAAAACCAAGTAACACTGCAAGTTTATTGACCGGAATGGGGAGCTTCGCGGATTCCTTGCCCAGGAAACGGAGCGCTTCATGCGCCGCTGACATACACAGCTGCGACCGGTTGACGCTCAGCGACATGAGATCACCAGCAATCGTGCTTTAGGAATGATCTTTGATCGACTCCAACAGTTCCTTCAGCTTCGCCTCTTCTTCGTGAGGGAGGGAGAGCTTCGCTTTGGTGTAGAGTTCCGTCGCTGCTTGTTCGATTGCCGAGGATTTCAAGCCCTTCTTCTTGCGCGCATCGTAGCGCGCCAGGGTAGTCCTGAACGATGGCCGAAAGTATACGAGCTGGTGTGTTCGGCGGATCATCTCCACCAGCACATCTGCTGAAAGATCGAAGAACCTGCGCAGTCGGTTCCACGATAAGGATGAAATCTTGAGGGGAGATATCCTGTCCTGCTCCAACATCCTATAGATGTTCTGTGAAATGCCAACCCGGGAGAAAATCTCAGCGGGACGAAGCGATTGTTTGGATCTGACGTTTCGAAGGAATGCACCAACAGTCAAAGGAGCATCTGCTGCCTTCACTCCGCTTGTTAGTGCTAACTCAAGGCGCTCCTGCAACGCCATTCTTCCCGAATCTCGAACAAGAGCCTGGGCTTTCTTTTTCAGTACAGATTTCTCATACGCCCCGCGGGTGTTGATTATGCCTTCCAAGTAGGCAAGCTGGAGCAACATGTCTATATCATCTCGTTTCATACCTTGGGCTCATCCTGTTCGGCCAAACCATCAACAAACGACATCTTGTTCTTATCAGGCAGGAGTTCTGGATATCGTTCCGCAAGAAGTTTCACAAATTTTTTCTTCACCCTTGCATGATAAACCTTCAACTGCTTCACCGGTTTCCCGGTGTAAGAGGAAATCTCTTCATACGGGACATCAAGGGCCCGGCATCGCAGCAGCACTCGCTCCCACGATTCCATCCCGTCAAGAGTTTCGGCTATCACCGCCAGCTTGTCTGCTTTCCCGATATCTGTCGGGGCGTCACACAGCGATTCCTCATACTGCCTGATTATTGCCCTGGTTACCTCTCGCTCTGTCTGGGAATATCCCTCATCCACCGACTCATCGAACGCCTCCGTCAATCCCGCTGTCGCAGCCGCTCGCCTTACAAAGTCTCTTACCCGGTTGCGGAAGATGGTCATCACCCAATAATGAAAATCCCCATCCGACCGTGTGAATTCAAAGGTTTGAATCTTCTGGACGACGGTCAGCAATGAATCGCTGACAACTTCTTCAGCATCCTCCTGGCGAATATGAAAAACGTTCACGGCCTCCCCCGTGAGGCGGTCCTGATAAAGGTCGAGCAGGTGAACGCACCCTAAGCGGTTCCCATCCTTGAGTTCTCGGACCACCTCCCGGTTCGAAACCTTCCCCATAAGGCTCCCACTATAAGAAACGAAATGAGGTAACAATTGAATTAGTCAATATGCAATGAGCAATGAGACGCAATGGACCGCCCCCCACCCCTCCATCACTCCCCATTATTGCTCTCCTAGAAGTAGCTCAGCCACGCATCTTTGCGTCTACGCTTTAGGTCGGCAAACCACCGACATGCGGGGTATAGGGCCAGAATCACGCAAACCCAGACCAGATAAACAATTGGCAGGCTGAAACCGTATACACCCGGCCAATTCCAGGGCTCGATATTCTGGAACATGAACGCCGTATCGTGGCCTGTGAGCATGGCAGCAATAACTGCGAGTGCGTGGATGATGGGAATGTGCAAGAGGTAGTAGAACATCGGTACACGCCCAAACACGATGAAGAAGTTTGCCGCTGCGCCCTTCAGGCGTTCGAAGTAGGCAAGCGAGATAATGGCGGGGCCAAGTGTCACAAGAAGAAATAAGAGAGATGGAGGATATTTTGTGCAATTGATGAAAGAGAAAAAAGTAAACAATGCGTTCTTTTGTTGAGTCCACACTTGGGCATCGCC
>CAYPVN010000140.1:0-5094 GCA_964414155.1 uncultured Chitinophagales bacterium | reverse complement strand
TCGGGCGCGTTGAAAAGCTCGTCGTATTTGTATGTCCACGGCTCATAATAATCATCCATGCTCGGCATGGACGGGTTATGGAAAATATTGGTGATGGTCTTGGCCTTGCTTGTGGACTTGAGTTGTAACTTGCCATCTTTCATCTCCCAACCACCCCGGTACTTATCCTGGTCTTCCCACTTTGTTGGGAATCCGGTGCCGGGCTTGGTCTCCACATTGTTCCACCACATATACTCTGTACCTTTGCGGTCGGTCCAGATATTCTTGCATGCAATGCTGCACGTGTGGCAACCGATACACTTATCAAGATGAAAGACCATTGAGATCTGTGATCGTACATTCATTGTCTATTCTCCTACCAGATGAGCTTGGGAAGTTTCCGCACGAGAATGTGCGTATCGCGGTTGGAACCGGTCGGACCCCAATAATTGAAATGGAACGTAAACTGTCCATATCCACCAACCATCAGGTTTGGTTTCAAGCGTGTGCGTGTCAGGCTGTTGTGCCCACCGGCGCGACGGTTGTTGCGCATCGGCGATTTGGGCACAGAAAGGGTTCTCTCCGGTGAGTGGTAGATAATACAGATTCCGCGCGGGATGCGTGCACTCACTGCAGCACGCGTCACCACCACCCCATGATCGTTATACACTTCCACCCAGTCATTGTCGTTCACACCAATCTCAGCCGCATCCTTGTCGTTGATCCAGAACGGCTCCACGCCACGCGACAGTGTCGTCATCCGTTGATTGTCGCCGAAGGTCGAGTGGATATGCCATTTGCCGTGCGGTGTCAGGAAGTTCAACATCTTCGACTTGCCGCCTTCTGTTGAGAACCGAAGATCCGCGTAATGAATTGGTGCGGGCTTTGGCTTGTACGTCGGCAGATGCTCACCAAACTGGATGTAGCCGGGATGATCGAGGTAGAAGTGCTGCCGTCCTGTAAGAGTCCGCCACGGCACGTTGGTTTCAACATTATATGTGAAGGGCGAATACGCTCGACCATTCTCCGTCAGCCCCGACCACATCGGGCTGTTCAGAAGCCGCATCGGCCTCCCCTGCAATTCACGATAGCTGATGCGAGTACCACGATTCTTCTCTGCAAGATGAGCAAGAGGAAGTCCAACTTTCTCTTCCATGTTCTTGTATGATCGATACGCCAGCTCGCCGTTGGTAACCGTCGCAAGATGAAGTATGGCATCACACACATCAACATCGTTTTGTAGCGAGGGATATTTCTTTCCATCGATGCTCACAGTGGGACCCGTAATGAGCATTTGATCATAGAAATCATCAATGGCGTACCTTGTTCCATGCGCGCCTATTCCATTTTGCCGCACGAGCGGGCCGAAAGCGATGTACTGGTTGTACACGTTCTTGTAGTCACGTGTTACAACCGAGAACTGGGGCATTGTCTTTCCGGGAACCGCCTCAATGTCGCCTGTAATCCAGTCCTTTATTGCAGGTTGCGCGATCTCCGCAGCAGTATCGTGCAAGAGCGGTGTCGCCACAAGGTCTTTCACCGGTTCCGGGAAATGATGGGCGGCCAGCTCCGAGAACTTTTTTGCAATTGCCTTGAAGATATCCCAATCGCTCTTTGACTCCCAACATGGTGGAACTGCCGCCGATAGAGGATGAATGAAACTGTGCATATCGGTGGAATTCAAATCGGCCTTCTCATACCATGTCGCAGCCGGTAGCACAATGTCTGAGTACAGTGCCGAAGTGTCCATGCGAAAGTTGAGATCAACGACGAGGTCCATTTTCCCATGAGGAACCTTGTCGTGCCAGACGACTTCTTTCACGGAATCCTTCGCCATGTCTTCAGCAACTGCATTGTCATGTGTGCCAAGGTAATGACGGAGAAAATATTCGTGTCCTTTGCTGCTTGCCATCAGGGCATTGCCCCGCCAGATGTACCATACTCGCGGCCAGTTCTCGGCTGCGTCGGGATCTTCAACGGAAAATTTCAGCTCCCGTGATTTCAGTTGCTTCACAGTCTCCTTCACAATCCCTTCATTTGAGCTGATGCCGTTCGCTTCAAGCTCGCGCAGATAATCGATCGTGTTCTTGTTGAACTGCGGATAGAACGGCAACCAACCGTTGCGTACGGCCTTCACCTGCACGTCCATCGTGTGGCCTTGGGCAAGTGAACCCGCCTCCTGTTTCAACGGCACGGTATGATAATCGGTAAACGCTTTCTCGTAGCGCCACTGATCGGTGTTGACATAGTGCCAGCTCGGAGCGTTCTGCTGTCGCGAAGGTCCGTACCAATCTTTGGCGAAAGCAATCGCTCCCCACGATTCGCCGGGGGCAAGCTTTTCCTGACCGACATAGTGTGCAAGGCCACCACCATTCACACCGACACAGCCGGAGAACATGAGGGCGTGGATCGCCGCACGATACATTAGGTTGCCATGATACCAGTGGTTGATGCCTGCACCGATAATCACCGTGCATTTGCCGTTGGTATGCTCTGCCGTGCTTCCCCATTCGCGCGCGAACCGGATAAGGTCCTTTCGACCAATGCCTGTGTATTTTTCCGACCACGCTGGAGTGTATGGTTTATCCTCATCATCATAGCTGTTGGGGTAATCGCCTTGCAGTCCACGGGGGACACCGTACTGCGCCATGAGAAGGTCGTACACCGTTGTCACGGCAATTCTCTTTCCGTCCACTCCCGTCAGGAACTTCACCGGAACATGACGGGTGAGACTTGTGGCTTCACCGAAATTATCAAAGCGAACTGAGACTGTCTTCTCTGCATCTTCGAGGAATGTCAACTGCGGCTTGATATCGGTTCCGTCAAGACCGTCTTTCAGCAGAAGATTCCACTTTCCTTTCTCAGTTCCCCACCGGAAACCTGAACTTCCCAGCGGCATCTTTGGAGCTTTCGCTGCTTCATCCCACATCAAGAACTTCCATTCCCCATTCTCGACGCTCACATAATTCTTCAGTCTGTTTGCGCGGAGAAGTTGTCCGGCCTCATACACTCCATTCTCTTCCTTTAACTCGACAAGGTAGGGAGAGTCCGTATACTTCTTCGTGTAGTCGATGAAGTACGGGGTCTGTTTCTCGTGATGGAACTCTTTCAGGAGCACATGATTTACTGCCATCCACCACGCGCCATCTTGACCTGCATTGATGGAAACCCATTGGTCGGCATACTTTGCCACCTGACTGAAATCAGGAGAGAACACATACATCTTCGTTCCATTATGCCGGGACTCCGCTGCGAAATGACAGTCAGGTGTACGCGTCATGTTCAGGTTCGACCCCATGACTGCAAGCAGTTTGGCGTTGTACCAGTCTGCCGACTCCTGCACATCTGTTTGTTCACCCCATGTTTCGGGTGAAGCAGGAGGCAAGTCACAATACCAATCATAGAATGACAGCGAGATACCACCAAGTAGTTGCATCAGCCGCGCACCGGATGCGTAACTGACCATCGACATGGCAGGAATCGGGGAGAAGCCGGCGATCCGATCAGGGCCGTGCGCCTTAATGGTATGGACGTTAGCAGCAGCCATAATCTCAAGCGCTTCGTCCCAACTTGCGCGACGGAAACCGCCTTTACCGCGGGCACGTTGCCACCGGGCGCGCGTATCAGGGTTGGACACGAGAGAGCGCCATGCTTCAACCGGGTCTTCGTGCTCTGCCCGTGCTTTTCTCCATAACTCGAGCAGCGCACCACGGACGTATGGATACTTCACTCTCAGCGGACTATAGAGGTACCAGGAGAATGAGATTCCACGTTGACATCCACGAGGCTCGTACGGAGGCAAGCCATGTTCAAGCGATGGGTAGTCAAGTCCCTGCATTTCCCAAGTTACGATGCCATCCTTTACGTGTATCATCCACGTGCAGCTTCCGGTGCAGTTCACCCCATGAGTACTGCGGACCACCTTGTCGTGCTGCCATCGGTTGCGATAGAATTCTTCCCAGCTTCGCAGGTGGGCAGTCTCTTCGTCTTTGATCCAATCAATCTTTCCGTTGTTACTCATTCACAACCTCCAGTCGTTTTTCCTGCACCAATGCGCGGCGCACGGTGCGAAGTCGCTTGTTCCAGACAATATCGAAGAGTCCCACCACAAGAAGCGCTCCTGCCAGTCCGAGGAGGATGAAATTAAGGCGGGTGGTGGAAACATCATCGGGATTGCGCGCCAGGGTGCTCTGAAAGTACGCAACCAGTGCGAGGATTTCCTCCCCGTCAAGCTGCTGCTGCTTGTACACCGACCCCATGGTTGGTGTTGCAGGAGCGGAGAGCCATGTTGCAAGGGTCTTGCGCCCTTCGTATCGCTCGAACACAGTTGTTAAGTCAGGCGCAAGCGTTCCACCGCCAAAGAATCTGATCCCCTGCACTGTGTGGCACGACATACACGCCGGGCCTCCATTTTTCAAAGCTACCTTTCCCAGAAAAATCCCCCGCCCAACTTCAACGTCTCGAGGCGTGAACGGGCGTTCGCTGATCTGCACGCCCACAAACTGCGACTTCTCAAGTTGTGACTCCGCACTGATGAGATCAAGCAACGCTTCAGCCCTGACCCTGGTCATACCGGGCAATGTCGGCATCACAACACCCCGCGATGCCCTCACCAGTTCCTGAGCATACGGATCGCCTGCGTCGATAGCTGCCTTTGGATCTTGAATGAACTGCGTGAGCCAGGCCCTGTCCTTCCGTTCAGTAACTTTCTTCAAGTCGGGACCTGTAAGGCGGCCACCGCCGATGGTATGGCAACTCATGCAGTTGGACCGAAAGTCGCTCACTGGGGCCTGTGCATGTGATGTGGGATTCACGAACACCGCCAACAAGATTGTTATGGCGGACGCCTTCCAGAGAGAACTTCGCCGAAAGGCGTGACGTCCATGCGGAGAGAATTTCATAGAGATATCTCTGATGATGGAGTAACGAACGAATGTTCTGTGATGGTGCTTCATGTTGTGTTCATGATACCAAAGATGATTTGCTTTGCACTTCTCCATTATAGTTCGGGGACATGGGCAATGTTTGTTACTCCTCGATTTCAACATTCATGCCATTATTCAGACCTTCTTGTCCGTTTTTATTATTGAGGAAAACTGGCTCAAATCATTCATG
>CAYPVN010000139.1:0-5127 GCA_964414155.1 uncultured Chitinophagales bacterium | reverse complement strand
TGCAGCAGCTTAAACAGGCGAGGTTTATTGTCATTGCGCTTGTCTACGGGGCCATGTTTGTGCTGCTGAGTCTCCTGGGCGGCTGGCTGACGGGTGTGGAGCAAATACCCGCGTCAGTGTTTCGGGAGAACTTCATCGATGGCGGCTTGATTGGCCTGGGTCTCGGACTTGGCGTTCAGGGGGGAGAGGCATTCGTTGTCTCGCTCGAACATCATCGGATGGCAAAGGTCGCGCGGCCCTGAGGGGAAGCGAGGCACTCAGTCCTTTGTTCGATGAAGTAACCCAAGGGGACCGGGGTTTTTGGTTTTGCCAACATAACGTGGGAACTTTTGAGTTATCGTGTTCAATAGCGTCCAGTCCTTCCTATTCGTGGGAAATCTCCGCGTTCATTCCCACATCTGAAAACGCCACCGCCTTATCCCCCTGAAATTCCTTCAATTTGAATAAGAATCAGCACATCCTGTAGGATGTAACTGGCATTCGATTTGACCTTTAATTGAATGTAACCAAGATGGAGTTCTTCATGCGGTGTCCGTTCTCTCAAGTGGATATCGGGTTGCTTCGAAAATACGACCGCCCCGGTCCCAGATACACGAGCTACCCTACAGCCCCGATGTTCACCGCCTTGTTTACCGCCGACGACTATTATCGGGAGATTCTTGCCACCAATGGGCCTGATGCCCGCTCCGACCTATCGCTCTACTTTCATTTCCCTTTTTGCGATACGCTCTGCTACTTCTGCGGATGTACGATGATGGTCACGCGGGATAGGGCACGCATCGCCGAATATCTTCGCCATCTGAAGAAGGAAATAGACTTGATTGCTCCGTTGATTGCAACGGGTCGCCGGGTGACGCAGATTCATTGGGGAGGCGGGACACCGACGCATCTGACGCCGGAGGAAATTCTGGATATTGCCGTGTATATCAGGAGTTCGTTCGTTGTTGATCCTGAGGCCGAGATGAGCGTTGAGGTCGACCCGCGTGAGCTGACGCAGAAGCATCTCGGGACGTTGCGTCATGTAGGTTTCAACCGGATCAGTCTGGGGATTCAGGATTTTAACCCGATGGTCCAGGTAGCTGTCAACCGCGTTCAGTCCGAAGAAACGAGTGCCAGGGTGCTTGGCTGGGCGAATGCTCTTGATTTTGAAAGCATCAACATCGATCTGATTTACGGGTTGCCGTTTCAAACAGTTGGCTCGTTCGAGCAAACTGTCCGCAAGGTGCTGCAATTCATCCCCGATCGGATCGCCGTGTTTAACTACGCTCATGTTCCTTGGATGAAGCCTCATCAGAAGCTCATTCATCCTGAAGACCTCCCCACACCGGAAGAGAAACTGAAGATATTGAAAATGACAATCGAGCTTCTCTCTTCACATGGGTACGTGTATATCGGGATGGATCATTTCGCGAAGCCCACCGATGAACTTGCAGTTGCGCAACGGGAGAAGACATTGTACAGGAACTTCCAGGGATATTCCACACGGTCCGCCGCTGATCTCTACGGATTCGGGATGTCGTCGATTAGTCACTTTGGGAACGTGTATGCCCAAAACTTCAAGTCTCTTCCCGAGTATTATGCCGCCCTCAATGCGGCGAAACTCCCGACACACGTGGGATACAGAATGTCACAGGACGATCACATCAGGAAATACGTCATCATGCGACTCATGTGTGATCTTGAACTGGACAAGATTGCCGTGGAGAGGAAATTCGGCATCGACTTCGACGAGTACTTCGGCTCGTCTCTTTCCTCCTTGCAACAATTCATTGAGGATGGCATTGTGCGCCACACCGGCCGGTGGATTACAGTAGTTGACGCAGGACGTCTTGTTCTACGAAACATCGCGATGTGCTTCGATGCCCACCTTGACAGAGCCGAATCGCACACACCGGTATTCTCGAGGACAATATGACGCTGCAGTACAATCGATCCTCTCGAGTGGTGACGAGTAATGGATTTTAGGACAAAAAGGTCTGAATAACCAATGAGTCTGATTTTCAGTCGTCGATGTGACTATGCTCTTCGGGCGGTTCTTTATCTCGCTCTGAAGCGATCGGATGAAATGACTCCCACAAAGGAGGTCGCGAAGAAACTCAATCTACCAACCCATTTCCTTGCAAAAATACTTCATGATTTGGCAGGAAAGGGACTGCTGCATTCTCTGAAAGGCCCATCGGGTGGATTCGCCCTCGGGAAGCCGGCCAAAGATATCACGCTGCTCGATATCGTGGTGGCGATTGATGGTCTCGACATCAACCAGAGCTGTGCGCTCGGGTTTTCGGAATGTTCGGGCAGCAACCCTTGTGCCCTCCATGACAACTGGGCGGGTGTGCGGGAGAATCTTCACTCCGTCCTCTTCGGCAAGAACATAGAGCAGTTGGCCGGAGATATGAAGAAACCGGAGTACAGATCTGCAACAAACATGATGAAGCAGTCAAACATCCCATTCCATGAAATTGATCAGAGAGGATAGACTATGAAGCCCACGGAAGAATTACTTCAGGAACACACCGCAATCCGCACAATGCTTGGCATTCTTGAAAGTGCGTGCCAGCAGATCGACTCGGGGCGGGCGCCGAATCCCGCCGATCTCGAAAAGATGCTTGAGTTTCTGAAGGTGTTCGCGGACAAATGCCATCATGCAAAGGAGGAGCAGTATCTTTTCCCTGCAATGGAACGAGCGGGGGTGCCAAAGGAACAGGGCCCGATCGGCGTTATGCTTGCCGAGCACGACCTTGGCCGTACACACATTGGCTCCATGGTGAAGGAGCTCGAGCGGTATAAGGCGGGCGAGAAAACTGCGCTCCAGAAGTTTGCCCGGGAAGCGCGGGGGTATGCTCAACTGCTCGACCAGCATATTGAAAAGGAGAATCAAGTCCTCTTTCCGCTTGCAGACAGAATTTTGTCCAGGGAAGATCTGGAACATCTTTCCACGAATTTTGAACGGATGGAAGTTGAGGTCATCGGCTCCGGAAGACATGAGATGTTTCATGCGTGGTTGCGAGAACTGAAAGAAGTATACCCCGCCCAATCTTGAGGGATCAAATGTTCATTGATGAGGTGTACGACATTGAGGCAGCGAAACCGAGCCAGAGGGTGAGCCGACCGCCGGCACAAGATGTTGAGCATCCGGGGAAAGAACGGCGAGACACGGTCAGGTTGAAGCCGAAGAAGATCCCTGCGGAGCTCCGGCGCTGGAAAATAGACTTTTCGCGGGAGCACGACTGGTGGAAGAGAACAGTCTGGAGGTTGAAGGAAGATTCTCAATACCTGAGATCGGTCATACAGGTGGCATTTGCTCTTCTCTGCGTCTGGATCGGCGTCGAGTTTTATCTCTTCATGCGGTGGGGAGTCTCCGGTGGGCAGGCTCTGTTCGTCTCGCGGCCACCGGGTGTAGAGGGTTTTCTACCGATCAGTTCACTGGTTAGTTTGAAGCACTGGATGGAGACGGGGATTATCAACAACATTCATCCATCGGGCTTGTTCATTCTGATAGCCATCGTAGTTGTCAGTCTCTTCTTGAAAAAGGCATTCTGTAGCTGGCTCTGTCCAATTGGAACTTTGAGTGAATCGCTTTGGCAGCTCGGTCGCAAGCTGCTCAAGAACAATATCATACCGCCGCGCTGGTTAGACTATCCGTTGCGCTCCCTCAAGTATCTCTTGCTCTTCTTCTTTGGTTGGTCTATCTGGAAAATGGATATGGCTGCGCTCTCCGCATTCATCGATAGTCCATACAACAAGGTTGCTGACATCAAGATGTATCTTTTCTTCTCTGATATCACTGCGTTTGCGTTCTGGACAATCTTCATTCTCGTCGCCCTCTCAGTAATCATCAAGAATTTCTGGTGTCGCTTCCTCTGTCCGTATGGCGCCCTCCTGGGGATTGTGAGCTGGTTAAGTCCGCTCAAGATCACCCGTAACAAGACAACGTGCATTGACTGCGAGCTGTGCACCAAAGCCTGCCCTTCGAGTATCAAGGTGCACAAGGTCGGCCAGGTGTGGAGCGACGAGTGTATGAGTTGTCTCGAATGCGTTGAGGTCTGTCCTGTGAAAAACACTCTGGATATTCGGATGACGCGCAAACATAGTCCCGTACCCACGTGGGTTTTCGGAAGCCTGGTTGCGGGAGTGTTCATCGCGATCACCGGTTTTGCGATGCTGACAGGTCATTGGCATAGCGCTATTACGAAAGAGGAATATCAACGACGGTTCCGTGAATTGAATTCTCCCCTCTACCAGCATTTCCGGGGAGAGGTTCCTCAGTATGGTCCCAATGACTGAAATGGAACACGAATCCAGGAAGAAAACAGTACGCTAAAAGGAGGATGGTATGAACACACGAATAGTAATTGGGTTCATTGTTTTTGTCGCTTGCCTGTTTTTGGTCGGGTCCCATTTGTCTTCCCAACCGTCGTTCAACGGTACAACACCCGGCTGTGGACCTACGGGTGGCTGTCATACATTTCAAAGTGGAATTCTTTCTGTGACACAATTGGGCAGTTTGCAGGTTCGCATTACTCTAACCGGTGGAACCGGAAACGTTGCGGGGGAGCTGGTTGATAGTACGGGCACGGTTGTGACTGTTAACAACGGAACGAGCAGTAATCCGTTTACACTCACCGCTCCCCGTGCAGGGCGGTTCACGGTCAATGCCGGTTACAAAAATCCATCGCGACAATGGGATTCCACTGCAGTTGTGTTCACAGTGACTGATGTTGATGAGCGGGAATCCGGAACGCCGCATGAGTTTCATCTCGAACAGAACTATCCGAACCCGTTCAATCCTTCAACGACAATCGAGTACCACATCCCCGTATCCAGCCAGGTGAGTCTAAGGATAGTTGATGTAGCAGGGAAGGAAGTGGCGTTACTCGTCAATGGTTGGCAGCATTCCGGTCGGCACACCGTTAGGTGGATGGGCGATGACCAGTCGACCGGAGTGTATTTCTACCGCCTCAACGCGGGACGCTACACGGAGACCAGGAAGCTGCTGCTCATTAAGTGACCTGTTCCCAACCATGCAAAACTGAGAGTGCATTCTTTGCTATTCCTGGGAATTCTCCATTCAGCATGAATGATTTGAGCCAGTTTTCCTCAATAATAAAAACGGACAAGAAGGTCTGA
>CAYPVN010000138.1:0-5179 GCA_964414155.1 uncultured Chitinophagales bacterium | reverse complement strand
TGGAATACGAAAAAGAAAAACTGGTGGCTTGTCAACGACAAGCTTGGAGAGGGATCTTAAATGAGGAAACTGCAGAAGAGGACACACTTATCCCCTGAAGGTTGGGAGGGCATCCTTATATTGGCTGATGATAAAACAGATAGCATGGATGTTGACGTTATTACAGGTATGTTGAGGACCACTGCGATGAACTTATGAATGAGCGGCACAACATCACCACGTGCAGATGAGTTGAAACTATCGTCTGATTGTAACTTGATGACGTGGTCTTCATGATAGGTGGCCCGCACATCTGAGAGGCCCTGTCCTTGCGCGGAGTCGTGATGATCTTCAGGCTCACTTACTTCAATCCGGTGCACATGGTGAATCGTCAGTGCAGGAGCACTAAGCACGACAATGAGGAAGAGGATAACGGGTAGTGCGATGATATTTTGTGTTAGCTTGCACATGAAAGAACAGTTATTGAACTTCCTGCCAATATATGAACCAGCGGTGGGAATAGCAAGTTCCACGGATGGATAACTCCATAATTCAGACTAGCGCAATAGCGCCGTCGCTATCTTCATGGCGTTATTCCTTTCTGTCAACATCTTCTCAGTGCTTCATCCCCGACGCCTTCAAAATTCCCTTTTTCCACGCAGCCTCCTTCATCATCGAGAAGATGACTGGCGTAACGAAGAGCACATGAATAGCTGACGTAATGATCCCACCAATCATCGGCGCTGCAATCGGCTTCATAACATCCGAGCCGGTTCCTGCGCTCCACATGATAGGCATGAGACCCAACAGGTTCGTCGCTACCGTCATGATCTTGGGCCGGAGACGAAGTACAGCTCCCTCGAGGGTGGCTTGCAGAATATCCGCCTTTTGAATCGTGCCCTTGTGAAGATGCCTGTCGAGTGCTTCATGAAGATATATCACCATGACCACGCCCGTTTCAACGGCTACCCCATACAGCGCAATGAATCCCACCCAGACAGCAACACTAAAATTGTAGCCGAGGAAGTAAATGAGGTACACCCCTCCAATGAGCGCAAACGGGACCGAGAGCATCACCATTGAAGCCTCGAGCGCCGACTTGAACGTAAAGTACAGCATGATGAATATGATGACGAAAACAATAGGGATGAGTATCTCCAGCCGCTTCTTCGCTCTGATCTGGTTCTCGTACTGGCCGCTCCACGAAACGTAGTAGCCCGACGGAAGCTTCAGGTTCTGGTTTAGCGCTTCCTTTGCATCGTTCACAAAACCACCCATATCACGACCGCGAACATTGAGGAACACAATCGAGCGCAGCAGACTGTTCTCACTGTTGATCATCGGAGGACCGGGTGTTTGACGGATGTCCGCGAGCTGGGCCAAAGGAATGTATGTGTATTTTGGACTCCCAGTCGAACTTACTTCCCCGCCGGCCGAGTTTGTAGACATCGTCGTATTCATTCCCGCCGAGGCAATGACGGCAGTTTTCGATGCCTCCATGGGGGCGCTGGAACCTCCCATGCGCGGAACTGGGACAAGCAATCGCTTCAGTGCATCGACATTGTCCCGGAAATCCTTCGAGAAGCGAACGCGGATTGGGAACCTCCGGCGGCCCTCAACAGTCATTGAGACATTCTCGCCGCCTATCGCCGTCTCAACAACGTTCAGCACATCCCCAACGTTGATGCCATACCGTGCAACTGCTTCGGGCTTCACATCGATATCAAGAAATACTCCACCCGTTACTCTCTCAGCGAAGAGGTCAACCGCGCCCGGAACTGTTCTCAGGATTTGTTCAGCTTCAATCGCGAGGCGTTCAAGTGTGTCGAGGTTATCGCCGAAGACTTTCACGCCAAGATCTGTTCGCACACCGGTCGAAAGCATGTTGATGCGGTTGATGATCGGCTGCGTCCAGCCATTGCGCACGCCGGGGATCTGGAGTTTCTGATCCAGCTCTGTAATAATCTCGTCCTTCGTGATGCCCTTCCGCCATTGCGCTTTTGGTTTAAGAAGGATGATCGTCTCGATCATGCTGATGGGTGCAGGGTCAGTCGAAGTCTCTGCGCGACCGACCTTGCCGAGCACTTGCGCGACCTCCGGAAACTCTGCAATGATTTTGTCCTGCACCTGCAGAATGCGTTTTGCCTCGGCGATGGAAACATTCGGCAGCGTCACCGGCATGAAGAGCAGGCTCCCTTCATCCAGTGGTGGCATGAATTCAGATCCGATGCTCAAGATCATCGGGACAGTAATAAGTAACGCGACCACGTTGATGGCAAGTGTGGTCTTCCTATACTGCAATGCTTTCTTCAATAACGGTTCGTATAATCGCATCAGGAAACGGGAGACAGGATTCTTCTCTTCAGGACGGAATTTTCCTCGCATCAGCATCGTCATCAGCATCGGAACAAGGGTGATGGAGATGATGGCCGAAGCAGCAAGAGCGAATGTTTTTGTGAATGCAAGCGGATGAAATAGTTTCCCTTCCTGTCCCTCAAGCATGAAAACCGGCAGGAATGAGACCACAATAATCGCAAGTGAAAAGAATATCGCCCGACCTACCTGCTGCGCCGACCGAATGGAAATTTCAGTGTAGTCAACGGGTCCGCCTCCCATCTGTGCATGGGCAATGTTGCGGTAGGCATTCTCCACAAGGACGATGGATGAATCCACCAGCACGCCGATGGCGATTGCCAGTCCTCCGAGACTCATGATGTTCGACGTAATGCCGAACTGCTTCATCAGGATGAAAGCAATCAGCACTGAGACCGGCATCTCGATGAGTATGCGCAGCGCACTGCGGAAGTGGAAGATAAACACCATGACGATCAGGCTGACAACAATCGCTTCTTCGATGAGAGCGCTTCGCAGCGTGTTGATCGAACGCTCTATGAGGTCGGACCGATCGTACGCCGTCTTTATCTCAACACCATCAGGCAGCCCTTTTTGGATCTCTTTGATTTTCTCCTTCACACGCTCAATCACGTCTTTGGCGTTCTCACCGAAACGCATCACGATGATGCCGCCGACCACTTCGCCATCTCCATTCTTGTCGAGCATTCCGAGTCGCAGGTCGTTGCCCATCTGCACGGTTCCGATCTGCCGAATATTGATAGGAACCCCATCCTTTCCCGTACCGACAACGATGCCTTCAATCTCCTTTATTGACTTCACATACCCGCGCCCACGAACAAACATCTGCAGACTGTTCGACTCGATGACCTTGCCACCGACGTCCCGGTTGCTGTTCCTGATTGCGTCGGTGACCATGTTGAAGTCGACATCGTACGCGGCCAGCTTGTTCGGGTCGAGATCCACCTGATACTGCTTCACGAAACCGCCAACGCTGGCAACTTCCGCGACGCCAGGCACCGAGTTGAGCTGGTAGCGGATGTACCAATCCTGAATCGCCCGTAGCTCTGCAAGATCATAGTTCTTGCCCTCAACTGTGTACCAGTAGACGTGACCGACGCCCGTGCCGTCAGGGCCGAGTGTTGGAATCACTCCAGCCGGCAGGAACGAGGCAGCATAGTTGAGCTTTTCAAGCACGCGGCTTCGTGCCCAGTAGATATCGGCGTTGTCTTCGAATATGATGTAGATGAACGACATGCCGAACATGGATTGTGCGCGTACGGCCTTCACCTTCGGCAGTCCCTGCAGGTTGCTCACCAGCGGATACGTGATTTGATCCTCGATGATTTTCGGAGACCTTCCCATCCACTGCGTGAAGACGATGACCTGGTTATCCGACAAATCGGGAATCGCATCCACCGGCGTGTTGTACACAGCCCAGATGCCCCACCCGATCAGAAGTCCGTAGATAAGTATGATGACGAACTTGTTGCGCGCAGAGTATTCAATTATTCTTTCAATCATATAATCCTCATACAATGCCGGGTTGCGCCTGCCCGCCTTCTTGAATCCTCAGAGGCAGGCGGGGATTGGCAATTTTAGTGTCCTTCGTGTCCGCTTGTTGTCGCGGTCTGAAGCTGGCTCTCCGAATCGATCAAGTATCCTCCCGATGTTACCACGGTTTCGCCTTCGTAAATCCCGCTGAGAATCTGGTAGTAGTTTCCCGCCCGTTCGCCCAGCGTTACCAATCGCGGTTCAAACACACCATCAGTTTTCTTGACCCAAACAACCTGTCGCTGTCCGGTTGAAAGGACGGCAGTGACGGGGACCGCCACGGAGATCGGAAGATCAATTTTGATCTTTGCATTCACAAACATTTCGGGCTTGAGCTTCTCGTTTGGATTGGGAAACTGAGCACGCACACTCACTGTTCGTGACGACGGTTCGATCGTCGGGCTGATAAATGTGATCTTCCCTCGAAACACTTCACCGGGATATGCTTCGCTTGTCGCTTCGACGACCTGTCCACCCTTCAGCCCCTTCAACTCGTACTCATACACATCGGCGTACACCCATACAGTCGAAAGATCTGCTACGTCGTAAATATCTTCTCCCGCGGCAGCATAGTGCTGCGGATCGACGCTTTTCTTCAGCACTGTTCCAGTAATAGGAGAATAGATGGTGACGAGCTCTTTAACCTTCCTCGATCGCTGAAGCTCTGCAATCTGCGTCTCGGTGATTCCCCATCGCACGAGCTTTTCTCTGGATTGTTCGAGAAGTGCTGCGGCTCCACTCGAGGCAGCTCCCTGCGCATCCGTTGACGTACTGTAGGAATTGAGCGAGAGAAGAAACTCCTGCTGTGCCGAGATTGCTTCAGGACTGTACACATCGGCGACGGGATCCCCTTTCCTCACCTTCTGTCCGGTATAGGTGAGATAGAGATGTTCGAGCCTTCCCGGAAACCGGGTGCTTATGTGCCGGAAGTTCGGCTCGGCATAGTCGATCCTCCCCACGGCACGGATCTCTTTTTGAAGACGCATCCTCTTGACGACCATCGTGGAGACATTCGCGAGCACCTGTTTTGATGCTGAGACTGTTACGGCACCGTGCGCGCTCTTTTCAGCGGACGACGTATTCTTTTCTACAGTCTTCTTCACCAACGCCATTCCACATACAGGGCACGCACCGGGACGATCCTTGCGTACCGAAGGATGCATGGGGCACGTGTAGTATGACTCCTCTTCATGTCCGCCCGTCGCAACGGATTCGGACTGAGCTTCCTCCGCGTACACAGGAGTGCGTTCCATTCCCATCGGCGATTTGCCCGGATGGTCGCTCCGGTCACCGG
>CAYPVN010000137.1:0-5186 GCA_964414155.1 uncultured Chitinophagales bacterium | reverse complement strand
CGACATTCCTGCTTCAGGAGAAAGTAGACACGGGAAATACGTTGCTTCAGGCCAGGATCCCCATCAAGCCCGACGATGATGCCGGAACTCTCCATGACAAGCTCGCGGAAGTCGGTGCCGAGATTGTGCTGCACACCGTCAGGCTGATTGAGCAGGGAAAAGCCGCGCCCAAGCCTCAGGACAATACTCTCACATCTCCCGCTCCCAAGATATTCAAGGATGATTGCAGAATCGATTGGAACCAGCCGGCATCGGCAGTCCACAACCGTATTCGCGGCCTTTCTCCCTATCCGGCGGCGTTCACAACGCATGACGGCAAAGTACTGAAGGTCTACCGCTCGCAGGTGACACAAGCTCCCGCACAAGGAAAGCCGGGTACGGTATCCGCCACTGCGGACGCACTTCACGTTGCGACGCGGGACCGGATGCTTGCGATTACTGAACTCCAGCAGGAAGGAAAGAAGAGGATGGGAGTGCAGGAGTTCCTGCGCGGGTACCGGTTGGAATCCGGCACAAGATTCGGATAGCGACTGAGCGTTCCCGTCATTTAACAATTTCTTTACTCAGGCATAACACCGCTCTAACGATTTTCCGATACCTTTGGGGCACAACTTCCATTCATCCCATAGTGAGGGTCAGCCTATGAAACGAATTTCGCTCCATCTTCTCGCGCTCTGTTTCCTTCTTCCTGCCGGCGTCCATGCGCAGGGAAAGTTCAGCGGACACATGTTCGGCGATTACTACTACAATATTCAGCGGGACTCTTCGTTCGGGTCACTTGCGAATGCCGCCACGGAAGGCGGACCGAAATCGTATCAGGCATTTCAATTCCGCCGGATATATTTCACATACGATAATGACATTTCCGAGAAATTTACTTCGCGGTTTCGGCTCGAAGCAGATCAGGTTGCGCGGACAAGCGATAGCAAGACCAGCGTGTTCGTGAAGGATGCGTACTTGAGATGGAAGTGGATTTTTACCGGGAGCGACCTGTTCTTCGGTATCCACCCTACACCCGCGTTCGATGTTTCTGAAGCTGCTTGGGGGTATCGCTCGCTTGAGAAGACCATCATGGATTTGCGGGGGGTTGTTTCATCCCGCGACCTGGGTGTTGCGCTGAAGGGGAAGTTTGACGATGCAGGGAAATTCAATTACTGGGTGATGGTGGCGAATAATTCCGGCAACAGGGCGGAGACGGACAAATACAAGCGATACTATCTGTTGTTTCATGTAAAGCCGGTTGAGAATCTCCAGTTCACCGTCTATGGCGATTATGCCGACCGCGGGAATGTTACCGATCCGTACAGTACCTCAACGCCGAAGCAATCGGTGTCCAACGGAACACTGACGGCCGGCGCGTTCGTCGGCTACGGGGAGAAGGGGAGGTTCAACGTCGGGGTGGAAGGGTTCCTGCAGTCGAGACAGAACGGATTCAACAACGCGGCGGCACGCTCGTTGAAGGATCTCAACGGTATCGGTGTCTCGGTCTTCGGTTCCGTGAGCGTGCAGAGCGATCTTGACATCGTTGCCCGGTACGATTACTACGATCCCAACACGGACAGCAACGTGAAGGGGGATGCGCGAAATTTCATCCTCGGAGGAGTTGCATGGAAGCCGGACAAAAATGTTTCCATCATGCCCAACCTGCAGGTGGAGACGTATGAATCCGCTCCGAACGGCCGATCCATCGACCCGTCCGTCACGGGTCGCCTGACGTTCTTTTATGTCTTCTTGTAGCAAAGGGTCAATCCATTCCACACGGCCTTGCAGCAGGAACCGAGAAGCGGTATATTCCTCTCGCGCATTCATCCACAAGGTCCTCCATTAATCACTCCCGCAAATGAAGAAGACCGTCCTCGTAGTTGACGACGAGCAGGACATTATTGAGATGCTGCGGTATAACCTCGAGAAGGACGGCTACGCGGTCATCGCCGCACGCAACGGGAAGGGCGCGCTCGAGCAGGCACAGAAGAACCCGGCCGTTATCGTGTTGGACGTGATGATGCCGGAGATGGACGGCCTGGAAGTCTGCAGGAAACTAAAACAGGATCCCAAGACAACACATATCCCCGTTATCTTTCTCACCGCACGCGGGTCGGAGTTCGACGAGGTGCTCGGGCTGGAGCTCGGTGCCGATGACTACATCATCAAGCCCATCAGCCTGAAGAAACTGAGCGCCCGGATCAAAGCCCTCCTGCGCCGCCGCGCGGAAGCCACAGGTGCGGCATCCCGCGAGATCATCCGCATCGATGGGCTGGAGATTAACGTGCCGAACTACACCGTGCATGTGGATGGCAGGAGCGTCACGCTCACGAGACGGGAATTCGAAACGCTCGTCTACCTTGCCGGCAACCGCGGGCGCGTGGTTGGTCGCGACAGGCTGCTCGACGTTGTGTGGGGAGAGAATGTCCGCGTTGTGGACAGGACGGTGGACGTGCACATCAGCAAGATCCGTGAGAAGCTCGGGCCGTACGGGGAGTACATCGAAACCGTGAAGGGAGTCGGGTACCGTGTCAGGGCGTAAGCGATGAAGCGGATTCAATCGAAGATCACGCTCACCTATGCACTACTGGCGTTCCTCGTGATCGCGGCGGTGGGGATCCTCTTCAGCACGGAGATGGAATCTTACTTCACCGACAAGCTGGTGGCGAATCTCGGCAACCGTGCGGACGTCCTCTGGTATCTTCTCAGCAGCGAGCCGGCAGTTTCTCCCGATGAGCTCGACCTGCGCGTCAAGGAAATCTCCCGCCTTGCCGACCTGCGCATCACCCTGATCACCGCCGACGGGACAGTCCTCGTCGATTCGGATGTTCCCTTCAACACTCTCTCCTCTGTAGAAAACCATCTCCAGCGTCCTGAGATTCAGCAGGCATTGCGAGGCAAACTCGGCGTCGAGACGCGCCATAGCGCAACAGTCGGGAAGAATTTTCTCTATGTGGCAAAGTCCGTGACGATGCCCGCCGCGGCAGGGCCGTTGCAGAGTGTGAAGTTCGTACGGCTCAGCACGCACCTGGAAGAAATCCGGAAGACGACGGCGGACATCCGGTCCACAATGCTCGTTGCAGGACTCGCCGTTCTGGTGATGATCCTCATCGTCAGTATGTTCCTCAGCAGGCGGATCTCGAAGCCGATGGTGGAGATTGCGCAGAAGGTGCGGGAGATACGCGCGGGCAATCTCGACACGCAGATCGAGGTGCGGGAGAACGATGAAGTGGGGGAAGTTGCGCGTGCGGTGAATGAAATGGTTGGGAAGCTCAAGTCGGATATTGTGCAACTGAAGAAGCTTGAGCGGGTGCGGAGCGAGTTCCTCGGCAACGTCTCGCACGAACTGCGCACGCCGATCTTCTCGTTGCAGGGGTTTCTGGAAACACTCATCGAGGGGGCGGTGGACGACCCGGCGGTGAACCGTGACTTCCTGAAGAAGGCGCAGGCGCATGCCGCGCGGTTGAACACGCTGCTCGCCGATTTGATCACCATCTCGCAGATCGAATCCGGCGAAATGAAGATGAGCTTCCGCTACTTCGACCTGAACGAATTCCTCGATTCCCTTCTGCGCGAGTTGCGCCCAACGGCGGAGTTGCACGGCGTCTCGCTCCGGCGTGACGGTTACCCAGCCGGAAGTCTTGAAGTGTTCGGCGACAGGGAACGGCTGCAGGTGGTGATGGAGAACCTGATCGAGAATGCGATCAAGTACAACCGCCCAAGCGGCGAGGTGGTCCTCGCCTCCGATCGGAGTGACAGGAAGGTGCGCGTCTCAGTCTCGGATTCCGGGCTCGGCATTGCGGCGGCCCATATCCCGAGGATCTTCGAGCGCTTTTACCGTGTGGACAGGGACCGCTCGCGCGACGTGGGAGGCACCGGCCTCGGTCTCGCAATCGTGAAGCATATCATTGAAGCGCACGGGAGTTCCGTAAAAGTGGAGAGCGAGCCGGGGAAAGGGAGTACGTTCAGTTTTGAGTTGAAGCTGTAGCATTCCAGACGCGCCGTTGGTTTTTGGGAAACTTCCATTCCTCCATTGCCTCATCGCTCCAGCCTTCTGTACTCTTCCCCCAAACAATTAACACAGCGATAGTCCCTTCCTCAAATTCTGGTAACTCTCCCTTGTTATGTTGTATGCGATTAGCAAGACACACGGTGGATCGAGAACTTTACAATCTCTTAACACAAAGTCAATGTACAAGTAACATCAATTCATCACATTACCCAACAAGAGGTGAGGAGAAATCAATGATGCGAAGAACTGTTCTTACACTGCTGGCCATGGCAATTGCGTCCCTTGCAGTTGCGCAAATACAATTGAACGGCGCGGGGGCAACATTCCCGTATGTGCTCTATTCAAAGTGGTTCGACGTGTACAAAACAAAAACCGGCGTTCAGTTCAACTATCAGTCTATCGGAAGCGGCGGCGGGATCAAGCAGGTGATTGAGGGGACCGTGGACTTCGGCGCAACCGACGGGCCCATGAGCGAACAACAGTTGGATGAGACAATGAAAAAGCAAGGCACGGAAGTCCTGCACATACCAACCGTTCTGGGCGCCGTCGTCATTACGTACAACGTTCCCGAGATCGGCAAAGGATTGAAACTCACGCAGGAAGCTCTTGCAGGAATTTTCCTCGGCGAGATAACAAAATGGAATGACCCGAAGATTGCGGCTTCCAACTTCGGCAGATCTCTTTCCGATGAGGTAATTATCGTTGCGCATCGGTCGGACGGAAGCGGTACGTCGTTCATCTTCACTGATTACATGAGCAAAGTAAGCAAGACGTGGGAGAGTAAAGTCGGACGTGGAACTTCCGTGAGCTGGCCAACCGGACTCGGCGCAAAAGGGAACGAGGGAGTTTCAGGAATCGTGAAGCAGACTGAAGGCTCAATTGGATATGTGGAACTTGCCTACGCCGTGAAGAATGGCCTTCCCTATGCGTCGATCAAGAACAAGTCGGGCAATTTCATCGAGCCGACATTGGAATCGGTGAGCGCTGCCGCGACCGGTGCATCCAAAGACATGCCTCAGGATTTGCGCGTCTCGATAACTGATGCAGACGGGAAAGAGTCGTACCCGATCTCCGGGTTTACATGGCTGCTCGTTTATGCAAATCAGAAGGACAAGGAGAAAGCTGCCGCGATGGTGAAGTTCCTCCGGTGGGCGATGTCGGACGGGCAACTGTACGCCAAAGACCTGCTCTA
>CAYPVN010000136.1:2241-5210 GCA_964414155.1 uncultured Chitinophagales bacterium | reverse complement strand
GTGTTCTATGGCATCCTTGATTTTTCCACTCACCACCTCAGTTACTCAAATGCGGGGCAGGACAATCCCTACCTGTTTTCAGCAGCTGACGAACCCCAACGACTGAAAGTCGGAGGTATTCCGCTCAGTATGTTGGAGCCGTTTCCTTATGAAGAGGAGACGATTCCCATGCATCCCGGCGACCTGCTCGTAATCTGTTCCGACGGCATAGCTGAAGCCATGGATTCCAATCAGGTTCAGTTTGGTGAAGAAAAGCTGACCGAGATCCTGCGGGAACTTCGCTCCGCCTCTCCTGCCGATGTGATCGAACGAATCATCGGTGCCGTGCGTGCGCACGCGGGCACAGCGCCCCAAGCCGACGATATGACCATAGTGGCAGTTAAGCGTAACACAGGCTAAAGTCTCAGGGGCAATCCCCAAGCCCCTGGTTTCATGATTGATCCTGAAAGTGTTGGCCCAAACAAACGGAGGCTACCTTATGCACATGCGACTGGTTCAACTTGAAGTCAAAAAAGGATCGATGCCCGGCCTGGGTGGGCACTACGCTCAGCGGGTAATCTCCGCGCTTCAGCTAATAAAAGGATGCCGGTATGCGGGCCTCCTGCAAAGTGTGCACCATCCGGACCGGGTCATCTCCTTGACTCTCTGGGATTCCCCGGAAGACGCACACGCGTATGAGCGCGGAGGGGTCTTCCAGCAATTGATGGCTGAGACCCGGCCATATCTTTCTGAATCGTCAGAATACACAATGCAGCTTTCCCAGGATCTCACACTCGAATACGTCCCGGTCGCGCAAGAGCCAGTAGTGAAGGACTACCCAATTGCTGCGCGTAGCGAGACGTCGGCGTCGGGGCAGGCAACAGGCAATGCTATGTGGTTGAGGATTGTGTCTTTGAAGATCCTTCCTGGCAAACTCGATGAATTCAGGCGGCTCTATGCCGAACATGCAATCCCCGCTCTGCGAGGGGTAAAGGGTTGCCGCCATGTGTACCTGCTCGAGAGCGGCGCCCAGAGCCACGAGGTTCTATCCGTAACGAGCTGGGAAAGCAAACAGGACGCCGAGGCGTACGAGAAGAGCGGCTTGTTCGAGCAATTGCTGGAAACGCAGAAACATACACTCTCCGGGTTGTATCAATGGAAGAGGAGTCTTGGCAAGGAACAGGCAAGCCACTCGGCCACGAGTGAAGACGTCATGGTTGAGCATTATACTGTACTAACGGGGCGTGATTTCACATGAACCCGAGCCACGGCTTTACACTCTCCTCACTTGTCGAGCATTCAACGAAGCTTCATCAGGTTTGCAAGGGAGACGTGCACGAAGGAGATAGGATCTACGTCATCACAGCCAACTCGGTTTACCACGTTCTCGCGGCCGAAGACGGGTGGTTCTTTGTCTCCGGAGGCTGGTTCGATCGGAAAGGTGTTGCACCGCTGAAAACGAAGATCGCCGGCTGCACGTGGGGTGGCAGCGCTCTTAAAAGGGATATCGTTGCTGCATGCGGGTTGTGTGTGGAGTTTGGCAACCGTGTCGTCACGAGCCCGGTGCGCAAAGTAATTGTTCTTCCGTACATGAAAGTGAACTGAAGGTCGAATATTCTGACAATAGGAATTGAGGTGAATGAATGATCGGACAATCAATTTCAAATTACAAGATTCTGGATAAACTGGGTGAAGGCGGCATGGGCATTGTGTACAAGGCACACGATATCACACTCGACCGTGTTGTTGCTCTGAAGTTCCTTCCTCATTACCTGACGTCCGACGCAGCTGAGAAGGAACGCCTCTACCACGAGGCACGAGCCGCTTCAGCCCTGAGCCACCCGAATATCACGACGATTTTTGAGATCAAGGAATTCGAGAACCAGCTCTACCTCGCGATGGAGTACATCGAAGGAAAGACACTCAAGAAATTAGTCGAAGAAGAAATACCCTCCATCAAGAATGTTCTCGATATCGCCATTCAGGTGTGTGACGGCCTGGCGGCGGCTGCTGAGAAGGGAGTCATCCACCGGGATATCAAATCGGATAACATCATGGTGAATCCCAAGGGTCAGGTGAAGATCATGGACTTTGGGCTTGCCAAACTCAAGGGAGCATCGAACCTGACAAAGTCCGGCTCGACGGTCGGGACGGCGGCGTACATGTCCCCCGAGCAAACGGTGGGTGAAAAGGTCGATCACCGGTCGGACATATTCTCCTTCGGCGTTGTCCTGTACGAACTTCTCACCGGCAAGCTTCCCTTCCGTGGAGAACACCAGTCGGCAATCGCCTATTCAATCGTGAACGAAGAGCCTCAACCAGTAGCAAGGTTCAACGAGAAGGTAACCCCCGAGATCGAACGAATCGTTTCAAAGGCGCTTGCGAAAGATCAGGAAGAACGATATCAGCATATCGATGACATGCTCGCCGATCTCCGAAGAGAACGAAAAAACCTCGAGTATGCTCGCGCGGGATACACGACGAGATCGGGAATTTCCCGGCCAGTGGTGCTGGAAAAACCGAAGAAAAACCTTCTGAAATATATCATTCCGGCGGCAGCATTTGTAGTCATCGTTGCTCTGCTGCTCATCTTTAATCCGTTCAATTTCCAGATTAGCACACGTAGCACGACGGCATTATCGGAAAAGAATTCGCTCGCGGTGATGTATTTCGAGAATATCCCGGACCCTGAGGATAAAGACCATACAGGTGAGATGATCACCAACCTCCTCACGACCTCTCTGTTTCAGACAAAAGATCTCGAAGTCATTAGTCGCGAACGGCTGTATGACATCCAAAAAGAGCTCGGTCAGACCGAAGCACGTGTTATTGCTCCTGCTATGGCGACCAAGATTGCACAGCGCGCAGGCGTTTCGATGATGCTTCTCGGCAGCATCCTCCAGAAACAGCCAACGTTAGCAATTACCTATCGGTTGGTTGAAGTGCAATCAGGGAAGATCTTAAGCACACAGCGCTTGTCCGGATTTTCT
>CAYPVN010000136.1:0-2141 GCA_964414155.1 uncultured Chitinophagales bacterium | reverse complement strand
GGTTGAAGTGCAATCAGGGAAGATCTTAAGCACACAGCGCTTGTCCGGATTTTCTGCGGAAAACATTTTTTTACTTGTCGATTCGCTTGCTCTCCTCTTGAAAAATGATCTGAATGTCACACCATCTGCATCGTCAGAAGCAAAGTCGGTTGCCAGTGTGACGACGACTTCACCCGAAGCGTATCGTTCGTACATTGAAGGCGTGCAGCTCAACGAAAAGTACTATTCGACCGAAGCCAAGGCAGCATTTAAGAGCGCCATTGAGCTGGACAGCACATTCGCGATGGCATACTTTGGATTGGCCACCCTTACGCTTGAGCCTGACGCAGCAATGCAACGCAAGGCTCTCGTCAAAGCATGGCAGCTCAGTGATCGGGTTACGGAAAAAGAGCAACTGACGATCCAGGCAGAGTATGCTTTCAACCTTGAGAACAATCGTTCAAAGGGAAACGCGTTGCTTGAAGAACTTATACAGAAGTATCCTCATGAGCAGCGTGCGTACATAACTTTAGTAAATAGATACTGGAGGCAAAATCAATTAGAAAAAGCTATTCAAGTAGCTAATCGGGGACTCAAGAATGACCCGCGTGATGGAGAAATGTGGAACAGCCTTGGGTATGTCTATGCGTCGCTCGGCAAGCGAAGCGAGGCAATAGCTGCGATTGACCGCTATCAGCAGATAGCACCCGCTTTACCGAATCCGTACGACAGCAAGGGTGAGATATATGCCATGTTCGGTGAGCCTGACTCTGCCTTCTATTGGTACGAGAAAGCCATTTCGTTCAAGTCGGATTTCCCGTCAGTTCATAAAATGGGTGTCATTGCCGCAGTCCGCCAGGACTACGCGACAGCAGAGAAGTCCTTTAGACAATACGGTGCGACTGCAGACAAGATACTAGAAGCGGAGGCTAAGAATGAGCTTGCGTTTATCCCGATCCGTCGTGGACGATTTCAAGAGGCGGAACTCTTGCTCCGAAGGAACCTGGAATCATTCCAATCTCAGCAGCTACAGGGTCCCATCAATGATATTTACCATGGTTTCATTTTGCTGGCATATCAGCGGCAAGATTATCCTACCATGCTCGATTACGCTCAAAAATACTCTTCAGGAGGCGATCAATCTGCGGGTACAGTCCAATTTAACCGCGCTATCTTAGCCTTAGCGTACTTGAAGGCTGGCAACACTGAAATGTTTTCGAAATTGACAGACGAGATGAAAAAGAGTCTGACTGAAGATTCTCCGTACCAGCAAGCGAGGTTTGAGTACACAATGGGTGCCGGACTGTACGAGCAGGGAAAGTACGATGCTTCGCTCGAGCACTTCAGTAACGCCGCGCGATGGCTCGCACCGAATCACATACCACCGCTTATCGTCGCCGTGGCACATTTGAAAACCGGTCATGTTGCAGAAGCAATTGAGGAACTCAGGAAGATCTCAATGTGGGTATCGGTCGACGTGGAACAATACACTCTTTCCTTCCTTCCTCTTCTGGACTACTTGCCGACGGCTTCGGTGAAAGCTCACTACTGGCTCGGTGTCGCGTATGAGCAGCAAGGTCAGAAGAATCAGGCGATCAAAGAGTACGAAAAATTCCTGGAGATCTGGAAGGATGCAGATTTCAAATCGAAGGAAATGGATGATGCAAAAGCAAGAGTGGCAAAATTGAAAGGCATGGCAGCGAAATGATCGGCGAAACGATTTCACACTATCCCGCTCTTTGGGATTCCGGCTCTAAGCGGGATTCTCCCGCTTTGTGGATTCCGGTCCCAGGCGGGATTCCTGGGAATCGGAACAGAAAGCGGAACAAGATTATTGAGAAGCTCCGCCAAGAAGATGGCGGACAAGTCGGCGAAGGCGGACCTGTCCCTGCCTGCGCTGCCGCCCGCCCGAACGCCGCAGGCGGGCAGGCTACGGCAGGCAGGCTCCGAAGCCCAGTTCATGACAAGAGGGTTTTGGCATGATCGGAACTACTATATCTCATTATAAGATTCTCGAAAAGCTGGGCGAAGGAGGAATGGGTGTGGTGTACAAGGCCCAGGATATCACAGTCGACCGGTCGGTGGCAATCAAGTTCCTTCCTGCACGTCTATCGGGTTCTGAAGAGAACAAAGCACGCTTCATGCAGGAAGCCAGGGCCGCA
>CAYPVN010000135.1:0-5291 GCA_964414155.1 uncultured Chitinophagales bacterium | reverse complement strand
AACGCCTTGTTCCCCGCGCCGGTAATAATGAGCACGGCAACGTGGTCATCCCACGCGGCATCTTCGAACGCTGTGCCCAGTTCGCGCAGAGTCTCAAGGTTTAAGCAATTGTACACTGCCGGGCGGTTGATGGTAATACGCGCCTTCCAGTCACCCTTATCGTACAAGATGTTCTGGAAGTTCATCTCTTTGGTCTTCTTGCCGTTGTACTTACTCATTCTAGTTCTTGCTTAGACTTCACCGAAGAACACAGTAACCAGGTCAGCAGCGAAGCTCATCAAATCCTTGGCAACCGCTCTTCCTTCGGAAGAGGCAAGAGCCTTGTCCATGTCGTCTTTCGAATCCCAGTACATTTCACACAGGAGATGATACTTCGTTTCGCCGATGGGAGCACCGGTGATGCGGGTGATTTCCAGCTTCCGCATGCCCGGATATTTCTTGACAAGCGGTGTATGGACTTCGTTGTAATGCTTGTCGAATTCCGCCGTGTCCGCTGGCTTGCGGAAGAGTGCGATGAGCTTGATCATGGAAGTGGGACTCTCAGGATGTGTGTTGAAGGTTCTGCCAAATATACCGAAGTGCGAATGGAGAAGCAAGGCTTCCTCGCTGGCTGTTGAGTGCAGACAGTACGCAGCCGGCGTACGACTTCCAAGCAAGCCCCGTTACTCTCTTCCATCCGTCGTCGGGACGGCTCTGATCCAATCGCCGAAGTTCATGAGCTCTTCCATTCTGCACGACCATACGAGCTGGTCGTTCCACACTGTAATATCCGGGCAGCCGTCGCACATGCTGAGCGCGCCACTGGGCATGAAGTCAGCGGGTTGAATTATCATCACAGATTGCAAGTGCAACTTCTTGAAAAAGAGTTTTGGTGATCGAACAGCATCGTGAAGGTAGGCCGCCGCGGTCCGATGCAATCCACGATCCAGCGGAGAGAGCAAGAGCATGGATTTTCCTCTTCCCAATACCTCCGGCTTGGTGTAGGCAAGATAACATCCGTTCTTGAGATGATGAAGAGTTTGTGCGAGTTCCATGAACTTCGGGCCTGCGTACCCGTAGATTTTCTCCTTCGTTCCAATACGCATCGTCAGGAGCCACTTGAAGTGATCGGGACGCTCCGTTCCGTTCAGGTATGCGCTGGGCTGGAAATCCGGATAGCGCGTTCGTATGGTCTCCACAATGTCGGTTGACATGATCGAGATCTTTCTCTCCTCGTCGATCGCATATGCAATCGGGGTCATGTCGATCTTGTTTCCGCCAACAAAATACTCATATCCCTTCTTCACCGGTGCCGCACGGTAGGCAATGAACACCAGGATGTTGACGATATCGATATGTTCCTGTCCCCATGCTACAATCTCCGGGACGTAGTGCAGTGTCTCTTCGTATACGGTAGCGTTGAAGGCGCAGGAAATCCCCCCGACGTCCGCAAGCATCATCGCATACTTCAACCGCAGGTCGTTCAATTCCAACTCGGTCTTTCCTTTCATATGCGGCCGCTGTTGCTTGCTGTCGATGTGAAAGGTGAATCCCTCCACACCTGCATTCTTCAGGGCGAGAAGTTTCTCCTTTGTCAGTAGGAGTCCGTTGGTATTTATGATTGGTTTCTGCCCATCGCGGGCAATCATTTCGACGATCTGCTCGATCTGTGGATGGGTCAGGGGATCTCCGCCTGCAATTGAGACTCCGTCCGTCTTCCGGAGCCTCTTGAAGGTATCCAGCTCACGTCGGATTTGTTCCAGTGGCTTATGACTGTTCGGGTCGTTCTTCCGGTAGCAACCATCGCAATAAAGGTTGCACGCGCTCGTTGGTTCAAGCCAGTTGATTGCGTTGTCCGGAAGAGTCCATGGTAGACGGTAGAGCTCTGAGTGATTCAGCTGGAGTGACATGTGGATCTCCTTTCTTGATTCTGATGGATACAAAACGAAAAAGCTCACCCTTCAATATGGAAGAAGAATGAGCTTTGTAGAGAACTACAAGTAAAACTGCAAAGGAAGAAGCGCAGATCCTTAGCACGGTCGTCTGCGTTTGAAACACAGTTGAATATATCAATTTAGAGGAAAAAACCAAAATACCGAATCTGTTCAGTAAAGGCATACCGAGGTTACGAATACCGGAAGCGCACCGGAAATGAGACCCGCTGGTCTTCTTTCGTTTCTGGTGTTCTTTTCGTACCATATTTTCCGATGAAAGAGCTGCGCAAGCCAAGCAGAGCAATGACCGATTCCGTTTTTCCCTCTGATCTTTTTCTGAATTCAACTTCGGCAGAAAGAACCCTCCGCACAATTCACGAAGCATTCCTTGCATCAGGGAGCCAGTACCCGGTCGACGAATTCTCTCACGCACTGCTGAATCAATTGCGTGTCTCACCCGACCCAGAAATGGCGTTGACGAACTTTTTGCGTTTTGCAGAGGCTGGAGTGAGTAAGGCCTCGCTCTTCAACGATCTGCTCCATTATCCTGTCCTCTTCGAAGTGCTGGTGAAAGTGTTCGGTCACTCCCAGTATTTTGCAGACATTCTCGTGCGCGACCCCGAATTGTTCCGCTGGCTCACCGGTTCGGACTCATTGGTGAAGCCGAGAACACGGGAAACCATCACAACCGAGGTGCGCCGAACCGAGCAGATGTTCCAGAAACACGAACACAAGCTCGACGGGCTTAAGCGACTTTACCGACGTGAGCTGCTGCGCATCGGTGTGAGAGATATTCTCGGTGAGGCTGATCTGGCAACCGTCACCCAAGAACTCTCCCATCTTGCTGATTGTCTCATTGATGCTTGCTGTCGGATTGCCGAAGAACAACTGAGTCACAAATATCCCGCGGTTCCCAAAACTCCGTATACAGTCATTGGTCTTGGAAAGCTGGGCGGCGGTGAGCTGAACTACAGTTCCGACATCGACATCCTTTTCGTTTATGGGAAAGAGGGAAAGCTGAAGCATTCCACAAGACGTACAGCGACAAACCATGAATACTTCAATCTGTTTGTAGAAAAGATAGTACAGAACCTTTCGCAGGCTTCAGCAGAAGGGCACCTGTACAGGGTTGATACCCGGTTGCGACCTGAGAGCGGCGCGGGACCTCTGGCGCGTTCTGTCCGGAGTTTTCTCACGTATTATGAATCCCGGGGCGAACTCTGGGAGCGACAGATGCTGATTAAGGCGCGACCTGTTGCCGGCGATGTGGACTTTGGGAGGAAATTCCTGCAGCAACTTGAGCCGTTCGTCTATCCTCGCACGTTCTTTCATCATCCAGCGGAATCGATTGCGCGCATCAAGGCCAGAATAGAAACAGCAATTGGCGATGAAGAGAATATCAAGCTGCGTGCGGGAGGGATACGGGATATTGAGTTCATTGTGCAAGCGTTGCAGTTGTTGAATGGAGGGAAGGTAAAGACCGTTCGCGAGTCAAACACGCTTCATGCTCTTGACGTGCTCAAAGCCGAGGGACTGCTGGCGAAAACGGAAGCGTCGACTCTGCGCAAGGCATACATCTTCTTCCGAACTTTGGAACATCGACTTCAGACGATGCTCAATACACAGACGCATACACTTCCCGGTGACCAACGCGGCGAGGAGACGCTGGCGAAGCGTATGGCAATGAGTTCAGCCATCGAACTGCGGACTCAAACGGAAGTACACACAAAAGCTGTCAAACAAATATTTGATGCGACTCTTTCGGTTGATGATAAAATCGAAGAGGCGGCTCTCTCCGCCATCATTGACGGTAATACCGGCGAAGCAGCGACGCTGAGAGTCCTTGCACGGTATGGCTTTCAAGATTCCCGACGTGCTGCAAAGAATCTGGCGAGCCTCACACTTGGAAGTTCGTTGACCGGATCAAGGAATCTTGATGCGCGCGTGCAGTCCGCCTTTCGAGCCCTGGCTGATGATCTGTTCACGGAAATTGCAGCGACGGCAAGTCCCGACATGACTCTTCATAATCTCACGTTGCTGGCCGGTTCACAGAAATGGCCTGATCTCTTCTTTACTCAACTAGGAGAGAAGGAATTCCGCAAGCTGATATTGACAATTTGTGGCGTCAGTCCGAGATTTGCCAAAGGACTTGCGCGGCATCCGTTGTTGCTCGAAATTCTGTCTACCGATGCACGAGCATTCTCCGGCGGCAAGAAGCCGGTCCCACGGCCCGGCATCAGCGAGGTTCTCTTTAAGAATGAGGAGGAAATCCGTGCCGGCGTTCGCCATCTGCTTGGTTTTTCAACCTTCGACGAACTCGCCACTGATCTCACCCAATTAGCTGACGTCATCGTTTCATCTACGTTCACAAACATATGCAGGACCTATAGAGCCAGGCGAGTTCCTCTCGCAGTACTTTCCGTGGGCAAATACGGAACGAGGGAGATCAATTTCGATGCCGACCTTGACCTGATTTTCCTGGCTGATCCCCGTCCCCCGATGACACTCGACAACCTGGAAAACATCGCAGCAGCCATCGTTGGGGAACTCTCCGCGGTTTCTGGGGAGGGGAGAATGTATGATGTCGACGCACGCTTGCGGCCCGAAGGGAAAAGCGCGCCGCTTGTAGTGGCGAGAGATGCGTACAGGAAATATTTGAACGAACGGGCATCCCTTTGGGAGCGCCAATCACTGACACGCGTACGATTCGTTTGCGGAGATGAAACTCTTGGTAAGAAAGTTCTTAATGATATTGAAGAGTTCGTGTATGGAAGATCACTTCCGACATCGTGGATTCACTCAACTGTGGCCATGCGGAGAAAAATGGAAAGCAGGAGTCGAACTCATCAATCAGACTACTGTGATATCAAGCTTGGTCCGGGTGGTATGGCCGATATCGAGTTTCTCGCCCAAGTGATTCAATTGCAATTCGGAAGAGATCGGACCGAACTGCGAGGGAAGCGCACAGGAGAGGTGTTGAAGCTCGCTGAGCTGTTTGTGCTCAGCAAGGATGAGGTATGTTCGCTGATGAAAGCCTACGGCCTGTACCGTCAGATCGAAAAATTCATCCGCGTTACGCTGGAAGAACCCGGTACATTGTTGCCTGATGGAAGTAAGCTCGATCTCCTTGCGCGCCTTGTTGGTGTCGGCTCGGGGGACGCACTTCGTATTCGGATCGATTCGACCATGCAGCAAACCAGGGAAATGTTCCTGGAAATCAACCAGCGCCTGTCACAACTTTAAGAACACCGCAATGCTCACGACAATCCTTCAATCCAAGAAATGGCAAGCCTTCTCTGTATCGCTTCTCGCGTTTCTTGTTTACCTGAAAACACTGGCGCCGACAGTTACCTTTATTGATAGCGGGGAATTGGCCGC
>CAYPVN010000134.1:0-5307 GCA_964414155.1 uncultured Chitinophagales bacterium | reverse complement strand
TCATGCTGGCCGCCGGTGAGTATGAGGTTCTGCGGGAGCCATACGGGGACATTCCTCTTGAATATTATGTGTATAAGCAATACGCTCCTGACGCGCACCGCGGTCTTGCAAGGACTCCATCCATTATGAGGTTCCTTGAAGAGCGCATTGGGATTTCGTATCCGTGGGAGAAGTATGCACAGATATTTGTGAACCAGTTTCCGCTTGGCGGGATGGAAAATACCTCCGCCGTAACGTTGAACGAAATCTATATGTTCGATGCGCGGGCAGCCCTGGATTTTACCGGCGACGATGTTATTGCCCATGAGCTTGCCCATCAATGGTGGGGGGACCTGGTGACATGTAGGGATTGGACTCATCTCTGGCTTAATGAAGGCTTTGCCAATTATTTCGGCTCTCTGTTTAAGGAGCAGGACAAAGGGAGAGATGAATATCAATACGAGATGATGCAACAAACGAAATCAATTCTCCAAACAGAGGAATACCGTGGACGCAAACCGATCGTCAGCGGTGACAGTTACACAACCAATGTATACATGAAGGGGTCGTGGGTACTTTCCATGTTGCGAACCACACTGGGTGAGTCCGATTTCTGGAAGGCGCTGGGTCTGTACATCCGGCGACATTCCTTCGGCAATGCGGACACCCACGACTTGCAGGAGGCAGTCAAAGACGCAACGGGCCGTGACATCGACTGGTTCTTCGATCAATGGTTATACAAGGCGGGTCATCCTGAATTGACCGTGAAAACGAAATGGGATGATTCCCGAAGCATCTTGGCCATTTCCATCACTCAATCCCAGGAGCAAGATAGCGTGACGGGAGTGTTCAGATTTCCGCTCGATATCGAATGCACGACACCGCAAGGAAAATCATCCCGCACAGTTTGGATTACTAACCAAACAGAAGCTGTAGAGTTTTCGCTCGCCGGAAAACCTCTGATGGTCATCGTTGACAAGGGAATGAAGTTGCTCAAGGCGATAACATTTGAGAAGTCAATGGAGGAGTATCTCTATCAGCTCGCCCACGCCGAGGATGTACCGGACAGAATCGTGGCGGCACGAGAGGTCCGTAGATATAAAGAGGACGGCAATGTCTTCTCGGTTCTTGTCCAAAGCGCGCTTCACGATTCTTTCTGGGGAGTGCGTATGGAGGCGGCAATATCGGTCGGAGTGATGAAGAATGATGGCGTGAAGGAAGCATTGTTTGAAATCTACCGTGATACGAAGTCACGAGTTCGGCAGGCTGCCATTGTTGCTCTCGAACAATTCGCCTCGGATGATGTAGCGGCGTTTATCCGGAATGCCGCCGAAACAGATTCAAGTTACCTGGTGCTCGCATCTTGTATCACGGCCATGGAGTCGGTGGACTCGACCGGTGCGTTCGATTTTGCCCGACGTTATGTGGACATGAAGTCGTATCGTGATATTGCCAGGCGCGCAGCGCTCGGTGTGTTCCGAAATCTGCGCGATCCACGCGCGGTTCAGTATGCCGTTACCTATGCAAGTCCGGGCAATGCGATGGATATACGCACGTTGTCGGTTGGCATTTTGGGTGAAGTGGGTGTGGGTGATCCGGCCGCACGACTGCTTGTGGAGCAACTTGTGCAGCATGAAGATCCGGCACTTCGGGTTTCAGCAATCCGCGCCTTGGGCATGTGGGGTGATGAAAAAGCCAAGGCTGCTATTGAGGCGCGCAAGAATCAGGAGGCTGATGAGGATGTGAAAAAGGCAATAGACCAAACGCTGGATCTCATCTCCCCATCATTGAATGGCAATCGCTGACTACATGAGGCCCAGCTTCTTTAGAAGCGATCGAGAAATTGCTGCGGTCGCGCCCCAAATGAGATGTTCGCCAAATTGGTAGAACCAAACTTCATGGTCTTTTCCCCGCCACTCACGCAGTTCCGTTCTTGCGTTCCGTATATCGACAAAAAAATCAAGCGGCACGTTGAGAATCTCGGCAACTTCGTTCCTGTTGGGTGTAAGTGAAGGCAGGTCTTTGATAATTCCAACCACCGGAGTAATAACGAACCCGGTCGGGGTTGGGAGGTCATCCAGTAATCCAAGTATTTCAATCGAGGAATTGGGAATTCCCACTTCTTCCAGCGCCTCTCGTAATGCCGTGTCAACAATATCCATATCGGCTGAGTCACTCATCCCGCCCGGAAATGAGATTTGCCCTTTATGTGTTTCGACCTGTTCAGTTCGCTTTGTCATCAAAAGCTGAGGGCCATCAATCGTCTGGATGATCGGGACAAGAACTCCGGCCCGCTGAAATCCCTCAATCGTAATGCGCCGACTCCCGTCTCTTCCTTTATCGATCTGAAACACGCTGCGGATGTCTGCAATGGTTGGAATGATCATGCAACAAGATACTCATGAAAGGCGGCTTTCGCAAAACGTAACGTCGAAGTCAGCATTGAGCGATTGCAATTTGCTTCCACACTCTCTATATTGGCACACCCTTTCGAGTAACCAAATGGAACATTGATTTCATGCGCAACATGATTGTTGGCTTCGGATCGGTTGCTCTGGTTGGCGTGTTATACATGACCGCCGGAGGCTGGGGATGGGATTCACACAGGTTCATCAACAAAAAAACTGTGTACCATCTTCCCAACGCCATGATGCTGTTCATTCAAGACAGCTCGTTCTTTTCGATGCATGCGATCGATGCCGACGTGAGAAAGAATTCCAGTGATACCAGCCTGTTTGCAGAAGGCCCGCGTCATTTTATGGACATCGATGACTACCCGAATTTCCACAACCTGCCGCGAAGCTTGGACAGTGTAATCGCGCTATACGGATGGGAGCGCGTAAAGCGAAACGGCACCAGTCCGTGGGCGACCGTTTGGAATTATGACTCCCTTGTTGGCCAGCTTGCGCGCGGCGATTGGACGGCGGCAACACTGACCGCCAGCGACCTTGGCCATTACGTCGGTGACGCGCATCAGCCGCTTCATAATACGAAAAACTATGACGGCCAGTATACGAACAATTCGGGCATCCACTCCCGTTACGAAACGACAATGTTGAGTTCTACCTATTATCTTTCGGCCCTCTCCATCGTGCCCGAGAATGTCCAATATATTGCCGACCGTATCAACTATGCATTTGAGTACATTCTTCACAGCAACAGCCTCATCGATACGATCTTTCGCGCCGATACCTACGCCAAGACATTATCGGGAGGAAGTTTCAACTCGGTTTATTACTCGGGCTTGTGGGAAAGAACAAGAGTCATAACACTCGATCAAATGCAGCGGGGAACAAAAGCCCTTGCCAATCTCTGGTACAGTGCGTGGGTGGATGCCGGTCTCATTGTCTTGACGGGTGTTCGTTCGGAAGATGCAATCAGACCCGAAGATTTTCGGCTTGCACAGAACTACCCCAATCCGTTCAATCCGACAACAACCGTCTCGTATTTTCTTCCGGTCGGGGGAACTGTTTTCCTTAAAGTGTTTTCGCTTGATGGTCGGGAGGTTGCTGCACTTGTGAATGAAAATCAGTCTGTGGGTGAGCACAGAATACAGTTCAATGCCGCGGCTCTGGCGAGCGGAGTATACATTTGCCGATTGCAGATGGGTGGGTTTGTGCAAGCCAGGAAGCTTCTTCTTCTGAAATAACTTCCTTTCAATAGTGGAGTGATCTGATCTCCAAGGGCCACTCTTTCTGTGTTCACGCCAGTAGGCATGCAATTCCCTGCCGCATTGCTTGACGTTTGGATGTTCGGTGACAAACCCTCGTACCATCCGTTCACGTGGGAAATCTTTCTAATGGTTTGACTTTGTGCCAAGCATCACTTGTCACAGTTGATGCTTCCGGTATATTGAATACGCCTCGCTGCATCCATTGTTGGACTTGAGATCACGTCTTCAATCGCAGCAAAACTCAACTTGTTGTGGCGTTGGTGTTATTTGGTTTTGCGTTCCTGCAGCATAGGGCAATAAATCGTGATTGATTATCTGCTTCAAAGCATTTTCTATTTCTGTCGTACATCGTACGACATAGCGTATCCGTTCGCTTTTGTTGTGGCGGTGTTTCTTCTTATCAGCGGTCTCGATGATATCCTGCTCGATCTCTTCTACTGGTTTCTCTACACGTTTTCACCCCGACGTCTGAATAAGTACAGGTCCGAGCGACGCGAGAAGCTGTACCGTACCACCGAAAAGCCCGTCGCGATCTTCGTTCCGACCTGGCATGAGTTTGATGTGATCGACAAAATGCTGGTGAACACCTGTACAACGGCCCAGTACTATCATTACGATATCTTTGTAGGAGTGTATCCCAACGATCCCAAGACAATCGCACAGGTTAAAAAAGTTGCGGAGAAGTATCCGCAGGTGCATATGGTTGTTTCGAGTCATCCGGGACCATCGACGAAGGCGGAGAATCTCAACGAAATCCACCGGGGAATGTTGAAGTGGGAGAACACCTCAGGTACTCGATACGATATTATTGTAATTCACGATGCGGAAGACGTCATTCATCCCATGTCGCTCAAGATTCATAATTACTTCATTCCCGACTATGACATGGTGCAGTTGCCCGTCTTTCCTCTGGAGATGAGTCATAAAGAGATTATCCATTGGAATTACGCGGACGAATTTGCGGAGTCGCACACCAAGGATATGATGGCGCGGCAATTGTTCAGCAAGTTCGTTCCATCAGCGGGAGTCGGCACCGGCTACAACCGGTGGCTTGTGGAGTTTATCGGGACTTCCTTTGCACGGAACATTTTCCGCCGCGCGTCGGTGACGGAGGATTATGATATTGCCATGCGGCTTGCGCTTGGTGAGGCTAAGCTGCTGTTTCTGTACAAACCTTTCGGCATCAACGTCGCAACGAGAGCATTCTTTCCCGCAACACTTGCAGCCGCAATTCGTCAACGCACACGATGGCTGATTGGAATATGCCTGCAATCGTGGAGCAATATTGGCTGGAGAGGGAATTGGCGTTTCCGTTTCGCGCTGTACCGTGACCGGAAGACGGTAATTACGAACGTGGTCAATGCACTTGCCTATATTGTCCTCTTCTATGTGTTGTTGTACGAGGCGGTTCGCTATGGTCTCACACAATATGGGACATTGCCTTCTCTCATCAACCCTGGTGACCCGTTGTACACAATCGTGGTGATCGATACCATATTCATGCTCTGGCGATTCCTCCACAGGTTCCTTACGGTAACCAGAATTTACGGCGCGTTGGCCGGTCTGTTCAGTATCCTTCGCCTGCCGATCGGTAACTTTGTGAATTTCATGGCAACCGTGCGTGGGGTAAACCAATATTTTTCTTCGAAGAGAAA
>CAYPVN010000133.1:0-5340 GCA_964414155.1 uncultured Chitinophagales bacterium | reverse complement strand
GTGATTGGAGAAAGCTGACTAATCTTACTTCGGGTGTATATCTTTCTACTCTTATAGGGAATGTAATGGCAGACCCAAAGTTCTGGCTCCAGAGAATTCGTCAGCAAGACGATCACGAAACTGCAATACGCACCCTCCTTGAGATCGAACATATTGATGGAATGATCTTTGCGGGTGTGTTCGTTTCCCCTGGGTAGATTTTTTCATCTTCGCTTGCCGTTTGTTGGTTCTGAAGAAGCGCCTAATTCCTCCCGATACCTTGTGAGCTGCTCCAGCAGCGCGGGGAGAATTGCACCCGACGGGCCCTGGAGAAATTCGTCCGCAATATCAGTGAAGGGTGTGGGCTCCGGATTCAGGTCGACGAGAAATGCGCCCTGGCGTTTTGCCGTTTGCGGAATAGATGCAGCCGGGTACACAACGCCGGAGGTACCGATACAGAAGAAAATATCTGCGGCCTCCGCTGCACGGACCGCCCCATTCCATTCTTCTTCCGGTAGCAGTTCGCCAAACCAAACGACATCGGGACGGATGAGTCCTCCGCATGAACGTTCAGCATCGAGAACTCGAATGCACCGGGGCACTGCACTTCGACCCAGGACGTCTTCGTTTGAATATGTGGCGCCGCATTTGATGCAGTAGTTTCGTTCGATGTTGCCATGAAGCTCGAAAACCGTTCTACTCCCCGCCCGCGCATGAAGGTTATCAATATTTTGAGTGATGATGGAAACACGCGGGAACATCTGTTCCATTTGTGCCAGAGCGCGATGGCCGGCATTGGGCTCAATGTTTGCCATGATTTTCTTGCGGTGGGCGTACCACTCCCACACTAACGCGGGGTTTTTCATGAACGCGTTGACATTGGCGAGATCCTCCGGTTTGAATTTCGTCCAGATGCCGTCCGTTCCGCGAAATGTTGGAACTCCGCTTTCAGCCGAAACACCGGCCCCTGTAAACGCTACCACATTATGTGCATCGTGGAGGCGGGCGAGGAGTCTCTCCGAAAATAGTGCATTCATCGTGCCGGCTCCAGGCTGAGATGTTCCCACGATTCCAGGGTGGCCGACGCAGAATCCAAGTGTACGGTTCGATATGCACCGTTCAGCCAGAGCTGTGTCTGATCATTAAAGTGTTTGTGGAAGACCTGGCCTGATTGGCCCGTCGGCAGTACGCTTCTTACTTCATCTGGTTTTGCAAAATCCACAATCTGCCGGAAGGATGCACCAACTGTGACTTCAAATGGATTGTTGTAGCTGTAGTTGCCGCTCACGAGTGTTGTGGGGCCTCCGCCGTATGGAAATGGTCCGATCATGAATAACCGATTGAGTGGTTCTGGAAAACCAAGGCTGAACGGATGCTTCAATGTTACCGTGTGCAGATCTCCCCACCGCCACATCTTCATTTCATTGCCAAAGCGCTGCTTCAAAGCAGCGATTGCTTCTTTCAGGCTCCTCCTGATAATGTCATCCCGCGTTTCAACACGTTCGGTTCTGACGTCGTCGAACCAGGATGATGTCCCCTCATCAAGCAGCCTTGTCGTAACACGAATCGGGACGTTTGCAAGAATAACAAAATCGTGGTAGAGTTCATCCCCCATCTCATCCTTATAGATGTTCTCCAACAGCTTCACAAATAGTTCCTGAAAAATAGCGGTAGCAATATCCTCCTTGGCAAAAACAAAATGCCAGTTACGCAAGTATTCAAACACCTGTTGATCGTCTGAACCATTGAGGGTGTTGTCCTGGCATGCAGCAACGATGATTGGAACCAGTTCCTTTGCGAGATAAGAGAACTTGTCGTTCTGCAACCGCTCGAAATCTTCAACGGAGAAAACATCACGCCTTCCAAGAATTTCCCGGAGCCGAATAATACGTGATGGTGGCTCCCAAAGATCTGAAATATGGTAGGGATAGGAGTCGTCGACGATCTTGTTGTTGGCTGTCGCGATAAATCCTTCGGGTGGATTGTAAAGATGCGGAAGCTCGTCGAATGGCACGAACCCCTTCCATTCGGTTGCACTTGTCCATCCCGGCTGGGGAAAAACTCCCTGTTTCGTGGATCGGATGGGCAACTTCACACCACACCAATAACCGATGTTGCCATCAACATCACCGTAGACAAAATTCTGCCCCGGACCGGTAAACTGCTTGACCCCGGCGATGAACTCACCCCAGTTGGTTGCGCGGTTGATTGCGTTGAAGGCCCCAGCCTGATCGCTGGTTTCCGATCCCGTCCAGCGCATGCTTGCGACGAAGGGGTAGTGTACCTGCTGCAAACTGGTACTGATATCGGTTACGATCGGCCCATGATGCGTCGACCGAATGAGAATCGGAACCACACTGTCGCCCTTGACACGGATTTCCTCTTCCCGCACTTGTATCGGCAGCGATGCGCCGTCATAGACGTACTTTGTCGGATCAATAGAATCGACTTTTTCAATATAGAAATCCGCGTCATCTGCCATTACGTTCGTCAAACCCCAGGCGATGTGCTGATTGTGTCCTGCAACGACTCCCGGCACACCGGCGAGAGACATACCACTTACGTCATAGCCGGGTGCGCGCAGATGCAATTCGTACCAGGTTGAAGGAACCTGAAGCTGAAGATGCGTGTCGTTCGCGAGAATTACCTTCCCCGATGCGGACCGTGACGGCGCGATAACCCATGCATTGCTTCCCCCTAGCATTCCTCCGGACCCCTGGAATTCAGTAAACAATTGTGCCGTTTTGAGAAATTCAAGCATCCCGCTTACTTTCGTAGAGCTCGACGGTACAATGGGCGCTACATCTGCAGGAAATGATGGATAGATTTCGAGCGTTTTTGCCAGGCCGACACGATCGAGAAGTGCCCCATACGTAAGATCCGTCCACCAGGAGAGATTCAGTTGCCATGCCATCATCTTTCCAACGATAATGCTGTGCACAGGTTTCCATGGTTCAGGATCGTATCGAAGGAGATCGAACTCGGCGGGATACCTCCCCTTGTGGGTGACAATGAATGCGTTCACTCCATCCGCGTACCACTGAAGCCTGTCGCGTGAAGCCGGAGAAATAGCCTTGTCAATTTCCTCACATATACCTTTAATCCCGACAATCCGAAACATTCGGTCAAACGGAACTGTTGCGCCGCCGAAGATTTCCGACAATCTTCCTTCACCGGCACGCCGGGAAAGGTCCATCTGCCACAATCTGTCCTGCGCGTGAACAAAACCTATTGCAAACATCAGGTCGTGTTCATTTGAAGCCTCAATGTGGGGTACGCCAAACTCATCGCGGGAAACGGAAACTTCTTGCTCAAGACCGGAGACGGCAATTGCGCCTGAGGTTGCCGGGAAGGACTTTCTAATCTGGTAGGAGAGGAATAGAACGATGGCAACAGCACCGAGAACAAGCACTATCAACAGTCCAACGACAATCTTGACCTTCCTGGACAACGGCAGCCTCAATGGAGGAATAAAAAATCCATCCCGAAGAGTATCGGGATGGATTTCAATATATCGAAACCCGCCGAGTCTTGCAATACGTGGAGGTCAGAACCGATAGGAGAAGGTCATCATCAGATTGTTCGTCCGAATGTCTTCACTCACACGCGACGTACGGTCATAGTTTGAACGGAATGATTTCCACCAGCCGCGCGCATATGTCAGGTCGAGCATTGTTGTTTCTCCCAGGAGAATGCCAAGCCCGGCCGTTACATGTTTCTGATCGAACTCCGCCGGATCGCCATCGTACGGTGACGGGTTGTACATAAAACCTCCGCGCAGCCGAAGGCCATAATCTCTAATTTCATATTCCGCACCTCCGCGAAGGTTTACAGTTGGCCTGAAGATCTGTTTGATGTCTTTGTTTAATGCGATGAGGTCAGCGTTGGCGTTGTCGAATTCAAGTTGCGTCCAGTCCGTGTACTCAACATCTCCCGAGAGTACCAGGTCCCGAATCATAAACGAGCCTCCAACAGTAAACACCCACGGTGTGACGACATCGTATTCATTGGAACCGGGTGCCTCAAAAGGCTCATTTATTGGAAACACATCGCCATTATCAAAGTAGCTTCGCGCAATGGTGTTGAAGCTTTCCTTGACATTATACGTCGTCGGCGTCTTGATACTGATCCCGAACCTGAAGCGATCAGGCACACGATAGAGCATGCCCAGTCTCGCATTGAACCCTGTGATATCACTTGTTACGTTATCAGTGATAACCAATTCATCGAAGTCAAACGGGAGCGTAGGGTAGAGATCTTTTGTATCCTTCTCGCTGTAAGTTCGATCGTATTTATACGTCCCTGACAGATACGTGAGAGTCAATCCTACAGAAAGGTTCCTAGCCATATCAATAGCGCCGCCGCCCGACCAATTATTGATTCCGCCGCTCTCAATGACTTGCCCAGACTGTGTCAGGTTACTGGAAATAGGGCTGATAAACCGGCCGTTGGTTGTATCGAGATTGGTTAAGAATAACTGGTACGCAAGATTGCCGGAGAGATCTGACGGATACGGTGCGCCATCATGTGCATACGTCTGGATGATGCTGCTGGTGGGATTGAACCCACGGAAGGACAGCCCTGTGGTAAAATTACTGTTGCGCGTGAACCCTAATGCAAAGACGAGGCTCCCTCTGCTCACCTGGACCGGAAACACCAACCCAAGCGAGTTGAGGTTGGTCGAGTTGTTGGTGTACGACTCTGACGCCCCAAAAAATGAGCTGTTATCTTTGAAGTTCAAATGCGAAAGGCCGAACGAGAACTCTGCGTGCTGCAACTGTGCGAGCCCTGCCGGATTCCAGTAGAGAGCGCTGAAGTCGCTTGCTACGCCGGTGTAGGCGTTTCCCATCCCAAGTGATCTCGCACCGACGCCAAACCCCGGCGTCGCAAAGCGAAGCGCATCTTCAGGAAATTGTGCAAATCCCTGTGTTGCTGTAAAGACAAGAAGTGCAATACTGACAAGCCAACGTGTTTTCATCCCCTGATTCCCGCTTTTATGAATTCGACAAATCTTCGGAACTATGGTTTAACGACGACCCCCGCCGCCGCGATTCTCTCCCCCGCGTGCGCCGGTATTTGTTGGTGGCGCTGGAGGATTGCTTGGCGGACTGGACGGTGCAACCGCCGGCGGTGTGTTCGAACGACCGCCGCCCCGACTTCCACCATCGCCTGATGGTGGCGGACTCTGTGGAGGCCGGTGTGGAGTTCTAGGTTGATTGGCGCGTGTTCCCGATCTACCATCGCCGCGAGTGCTTCCACCGCGCACGGATGTCCCCCGGGATCCTTTGCGAGCAGAACCATCGCCGCCTTTTCTCACTGACGGTGTACCCGGCGCTGCCGATGTTGAACCTCTCCCTAATG
>CAYPVN010000132.1:0-5379 GCA_964414155.1 uncultured Chitinophagales bacterium | reverse complement strand
TTATCCCTCACGTATGAGGCTTCCCCCAACATATCCCGAAATTCAATGCGAGATCCACCCGCATCACCGAAATTCATCTCAACATAACATTGACCGTTCCGCGGCGCATAATTCACAACAATAAGTCTGTCGCCACCCGATTTCTCGTGCCACCAGAATGCAAGAAAATCCCTCCACGATTGGTTGTCATACCAGGCGGGTTTGACGTGGAGAAGGCGCCACTCTCCATTCCGGAAAACGGAAGTGCTAGCACATGCAAGGAGTTTTCGGTAAAAGGATGCGAGCTGCTTCGAGACGGGCTCGCTGGGCCTCCTTCCCAATTGAACGGGGAGGTTGATTTGTTGTCCCTCAAGTTGTCCTTCGTGAATCAAGAGCATCCCCGGCACGGTCGCCGCAACGGTTGCAGCTGCGCAGTGCCAGGCTTCGTTAGGCAACGATTGAACCGCTCTACGTTCGTCGTGATTTTCCAGAAATCGGAGTGAATGTTTTTGATAGTTTGCGTCCGCTTTGAGATGTTCGTAGACCGAGCTGGCACCTTCTCGCAACAGTCGGTCGTACAGTGTCTTGTCATACGTGAAATCAAAACCCAGCTGCTGCAGTTGCCACTCGCGATTCCAGTAGGCTTCCGCAATGAAGATAAATGATGGGAAATCCTTACGGACGGCATGGATTGCTTCAGTCCAGAATTCTCCCGATGCAGGTTCCACATCAGGCTTCGCCTGATCGCCCCACGTTTTTTCAAATACTTCCTGAAGAACCAGCATTGCCATATCGCATCGAACACCTTCACACTGGGCGGCAATTTTTCTTAGCTCGCGGATCATTGACTGCCTGGCCAGAGGATTTCTGACATTGAGTTGCGCTGTGTCGGTCCATCCTGGATAATACGGGTCTCTGCCGTAAGCCAAAACCTTATGTCCTTTCGCGGTCTTCGTTGCAAAAAACCGGTTGGCTGATGCAATGGTATCTCCTTCAACTCCGTTTACATAGTACTCCGGATGCCTCGCCACCCACGTATGATCCCTTGCAGTATGGTTGCTGACAAAGTCGAGTATGAGGCCCATCCTTTTTTTTGTAAGGCGGTTTCGAAGCGAACTGAGCGCTGCCTTATCGCCGAGCCTTGCTGAGACCGTATACGACTTCACTGCGTAAGGAGAACCAATGACGTCTTCGTCAGAAAAATCGGGCAGGACCTTCTTGTATTCCTCTCGAAGGCTCGGATCGGTTCGTGCTATCTGCAGGCCAGTATCTCCCGTTGTCCAAACTCCCATCAACCATATTGCTTCAAAGCCATAGGATGCCCATTCGTCAATCACACGGTCTGGAATCATTGCGAGTGAGAGTTTCTTTCCCGCTTCAGTTGAGAGTTCGTTCAACAACACCCGCGCATTGACCTCATAGACGAGTGGGTGTCCGGTCAGCGAAAAGGGCTTCGTTGCTTGCTTCTTCTTCGTGGTTGATGTGCGATGCTTAGGCATGAGGCTCTTCTTTGAAATACGTTCGAGTAACACCCTTGCCGTTGTCTTTGCTATCCTGAGCACCTGCAATTACCACAACAAATTCGCCCTTCGGTTTTTTTCGTTTTATATCTTCAATAACATCCGATACTCTTCCACGCATGACTTCTTCAAATTTCTTGGTCAACTCTCTTGCAACCGCGATGGTTCTGTCGCCAAGGTAAAGGAGAATCTCTTCGAGTGTTTTTTCGATGCGAAAGGGTGATTCATACATGACGATTGTTCGCGTCTCGGTCTTCAGTTGCTCGAATCTCGTTTTGCGCCCCTTCTTGGTGGGCAGGAACCCTTCAAAAACGAACCGGTCTGTTGGGAGGCCACTTGCAATCAATGCGGGAAGAACGGCACTCGGTCCTGGGATGGGAATGACCTTGCAGCCTTCTTTAATGGCATTGCTGATAATCAGGAATGCGGGGTCAGATATTCCCGGAGTGCCGGCATCTGTTACGACCGCGACTGAGTTCCCCGACTTCAATTTGTTGATTAACTCGGGGACACGCCGGGATTCATTATAGCTGTAGTGGCTTACGAGTGGCTTCTTGATGTGAAGATGATCCAGCAGGAATTTCGTCTTGCGAGTGTCTTCAGCCGCGATGATGTCGACACCGCCCAGAATTCTGATTGCGCGGAGGGTGATGTCGTCAAGATTCCCAATCGGCGTGCTGACAACGTAGAGGGCACCCGGCTGAATAGTCTCGCTCATTGTTTCCCACACTCTTTCTCCTAGATGCCCCAATCTCTGGCGTACAGGAAGTCAACATTCACGGTTCGGTTGGATACTTTTGCGATGAGCGGGAGCCGACGCTTGAACTGACTCTTCATGATCATTCCTCGTACCTTGCGGACAAACTCCTCTTCAAACCCCATATTCTTCAATTCGGTAACGCTCCGTCTCTCGTCTACCATATAATAGAGCAGATGATCCACTCTCTTATACGAAAAGCCAAATTCATCCTCATCGGTCTGGCCATCCCAAAGATCCGCAGAAGGTTTTTTCTCGATAATATGTTTCGGAACGTCTAATGCCGCCGCAAGCTGCCACACCTGTGTCTTGTAAAGATCCCCAAGCGGATTGACTGCGCTTGCCGTGTCGCCAAACAACGTGCCATAGCCAAGGAAGACCTCGGTCTTGTTGCTCGTTCCGATCACAAGGCCTTGTTCGCGGCTTGAAATGTCATACAAGACAATCATCCTCTGACGAGCCATGACATTGCCTGCTCGAACCCTGTCCGTAGCCTTCGCTCTCATCAGGTACGCGTCGACAATTGGTGTGATGTCCACCGTCTCTGCGGCAATCCCCAGTCGGCTGGCAACAAGTTCTGCGTCAGCCCAGCTTTGAGGATTGCTGCTCTTGTACGGCATCACCACGCAGACTACATTCTCTTTTCCCAATGCCGCAACTGCGAGATAGGCAGCAACGGTCGAGTCAACCCCTCCCGAAAGGCCGAGTACCCCTTTCTTAAATCCTGCATTGTGAATCTCATCGCGAAGAAAATCTACAAGGATTTTCCGAACGATGTCCGTATTTAGGGAAAGGTCTTCGGTGTGTCTGCTGGCGGTTTCCACGTGAGCAAGCTACGGAATTGGGGCGTGGAATTCAACGCGTGCAAAACCCCGCAGCATGAAAGTTCTCGGTTTATTTCGGGGTCAGCATTTTATGGGTTCACGCCTTGCTGACGGACTAGCATGGCAAATGGCGTTACACGGAAATCTCCGAACAGACGCACATCAGCCCCCGCTTCAAGGCTTTTCTTGAGTGTTCAGTCTCAGCCGATGGGGTCTTGACTTTTACAACATACTTGTTATATTATTAGCACTCTCAGACAGAGAGTGCTAAACACTGCAAACGCAGTCCTCAAATTCTCTAAGTTATTCATATTTAATCATTTAACAGTTATGGAGGTTGTATGAAACTTAAGCCATTGGCTGACCGGGTGGTGATCAAGCCATCACCTGCAGAGGAGATAACCAAGGGTGGGATCATTGTTCCGGATACCGCCAAGGAGAAACCGGTAATCGGCGAAGTTGTTGCTGTTGGACCTGGCAAGATCGCCGACGATGGAAAGAAGATCGTTCCTGAGGTAAAAGCTGGCGACAAGGTTCTCTATGGGAAGTACTCGGGCACGGAGGTTACCGTTGAAGGTGAGGAATACCTCATCATGCGTGAAGCGGACATCTTTGCCATCGTGTAAAGAGTTGAACTTATCACAGTTTACAAAACAAGGAGACAGAGAATCATGGCAGCGAAAGTAATCAACTATAGCGCAGAGGCGCGCGCAGCGCTGAAGCGGGGCGTGGACCAGCTCGCGGATGCGGTGAAGGTCACGCTTGGCCCGAAGGGTCGCAATGTTGTCATCGACAAGAAATTTGGCGCGCCGACGGTGACAAAAGATGGCGTCACAGTGGCGAAGGAGATTGAACTTGAGAACCCGATCGAGAACATGGGCGCACAGATGGTCCGTGAGGTTGCTTCGAAGACTTCGGACGTGGCCGGCGACGGTACAACGACGGCAACGGTTCTTGCTCAGGCGATCGTGCGTGAAGGAATGAAGAACGTCGCAGCGGGCGCGAACCCAATGGATCTCAAGAGGGGCGTCGATCTTGCAGTGACCAAGGTTGTGGAAGGACTGAAAGAGCTCAGCAAGCCCGTCGACAAGACGAGCAAGAAGGAGATCGGTCAGGTTGGGGCCATCTCTGCAAACAACGACACAATCATTGGTGACTTGATTGCCGATGCAATGATGAAGGTCGGAACGGATGGAGTCATCACAGTCGAGGAAGCAAAGGGCACCGAAACGACGATCGAGGTTGTGGAGGGTATGCAATTCGATCGCGGGTATCTCTCACCGTACTTCGTGACGGATGCCGAGACGATGGAGGCTTCACTTGAGAATCCGATGATTCTCATTCACGACAAGAAGATCGCAGCGATGAAGGATCTTCTTCCGATTCTCGAGAAGGTCGCCCAGACAGGCAGCCCGATCATTGTCATTGCTGAGGATCTCGAAGGTGAAGCATTGGCAACGCTCGTTGTCAATAAGCTGCGCGGCACACTGCGTGTTGCAGCAGTGAAAGCACCGGGCTTCGGTGATCGACGTAAGGCAATGCTCGAGGATATCGCAATCCTCACAGGCGGGACGGTAATTTCTGAAGAGCAGGGCTACAAGCTGGAGAACGCTACGCTGAACTACATGGGTAAGGCCAAGAAGGTCACCATCGATAAGGATAACACGACGATCGTCGAGGGTGCAGGCAAGAAAGAGGATATCAAGAAGCGCATCAACGAGATCAAGGCGCAGATTGAGAAGACAACGTCCGACTACGATAAGGAGAAGCTGCAGGAGCGTCTCGCGAAGCTTTCCGGCGGCGTTGCAGTGCTGAAGATCGGTGCATCGACGGAAGTGGAGATGAAGGAGAAGAAGGCGCGCGTTGAGGATGCACTCCACGCCACACGTGCTGCTGTTGAGGAGGGCATTGTGCCGGGCGGCGGTGTTGCATACATTCGCGCAGCAGCAAAGCTCAACGGCATCAAAACTGCCAACGAAGATCAGGCCACGGGCATCGAGATCGTCCGTCGTGCTCTGGAAGAGCCCATCCGGCAGATCGTTGCCAACGCAGGCCTTGAAGCCTCTGTTGTGGTGAATAAGGTGAAAGAGGGGAAGGACGACTTTGGCTTCAACGCATATACGGAGCAGTATGAGAACCTGGTGAAGTCGGGCGTCATCGATCCGACTAAGGTGGCACGCATCGCTCTGGAGAACGCCGCATCAGTTGCGAGTCTTCTGCTGACGACGGAAGCGACTATTGTTGAGAAGCCTGAGGAGAAGAAGTCAATGCCTGCAATGCCATCCGGCGGCGGCATGGG
>CAYPVN010000131.1:0-5387 GCA_964414155.1 uncultured Chitinophagales bacterium | reverse complement strand
AGATGAACTACGGATCCGCAGCCCGGCGTCTCCTTGCGCCACTTTGCGAGCTGACATTGCAGCTCCTTCTCTCGACGTTGCTCCGACGGGAATATGTTATTATTTTGTAAAATTGTTTTCACCGTTCTAGATGTCTAAGGTTGAGCTGACTGACCCTTTTTCTTGAAATCAATTACCCAGCGCTTTTCCCACACCCTACCGCCGTCGTGGGAGCGATGACTCTCCCAGTGGGCGCTGTCGTGCGTGATCTCCGACCATGTCAGTCGCGAGAGCACGGTTTGGCCGCGCTCGTCCTTCCATTCTCCCAGCAAGCTGATGGCTCCTCCCTCGAACCGCCCATACCAGATGTGAGGGTTACCGGGCGACACGTTATCCGTCCATGTGTGCTCCCACTGTCGACGCTCGGGGCTATAGGCTCGCAGGCTGAGACCTTTGATCACCTGGCCCAGGTAGAGGCCTTCAAAGAACTCCAGAAAAACGCGGCCATCGAGTATCTTGCTGACCCGCAGCACACCGGGGCCCTGACCCCAGGTCCCGTCGGCGTTGGGGAATTGGCAAGTAGCTTCCCACTCTCCTTCCAGAAAGTCAAACTGGCGCGCTTCCTGGTCACAGGTTCCTTCTCGCCGCATTGATTTCGTTTTCAAATATGTATTTCATCGTATGATTCCTGCACCAGATGTTTGAGATTTTTGCAATGTCATTGAATTTGGCAACGGTCGCGGATTCGACTATCATTGGCTCCATCGTATACGTCCGCCAAAGAGATTTCAACCTTTTTTGGGAGATTTCAACTTAGGCGCTTTTAGCACGTTTCAGGGATACAATCAGATCGGGAAAATGATCTGGTACAAGATTGAGCATAATTTTATGCTCAAGAAACGCGTTTAGTCCCGAGAGCACCAGTGTGAATCCTTCTGCAAATCCTCAGAAGTGTCAAGCATTAATCCATCTTTCACATTCTTTTATTTTAACTGAAACCTCAGTACCCTACAAACCTTCCTGCGCGAGCACGAAAGAAAGGATGGCCATGCACGCTGCTCCAAGCTCCAGCTCTCGCTTATTTACCTTATCAAAGGTGTCTTCATTGGTATGGTGATAGCTAAAGTATCTCGCCGATTCCGGGTAAAGTCCAATCAGTGGAACTCCATTTTTTGCCAGCCAGGAAATATCAGCATCTCCTTCTCCGTGCATTATTCGGTCTGCCATGATTGGGCGGAAAAGATACTCCCATTTGGCAATTCCGGGAAACTGTATCGAGTCTGCGTCGGTGGTAAATCCGCGAGGCATAAATCCGCCACGGTCCGATTCAATAGCAGCAACACATCGCTCGCCTGGACGCGCCTTTTCAGCGTAGGCCCGTCCTCCCCATGCTCCGTTCTCTTCACTCATGAAAGCAACCGCGCGGATAGTTCGTTTCGGCCTCAAGCCAAGAGTTTTCAACAATCGAATAGCCTCGATCGATTGTACAACCCCTGCTCCATCATCATGCGCTCCTTGGCCTACATCCCAACTGTCTAAATGACCACCGATGACAATCACTTCGTTGGGGAATTCGCTTCCGACGAGCTCACCAACTACGTTGCTCGATTCGACATCAGAAAGTATTTGAGACGTTGTTCGAACAAATACCTTCAAATGTGGTTGCTGTTTCAAGAGTTCACTCAGCAAGTCTGCATCTTTTGTGCTGATAGCCACGCCCGGCACTTTTGGGATGGAATCATTATACAGCATGAGTCCCGTATGCGGAACGTCGTCGATGTGCGGGGCCATCGACCGTACAATGGCTAGCACTGCACCATTCCGGGCCGCAGTAGCGGCACCATATGCACGCTGATCCACGGCTCCGGCGTATCCTTCAAAAGCATTAAACTTTGTTGGATCGAACGGCCTGTTGTAAAACACAATGCGGCCTTTCGCCCGATTACCAAGGGCACGTGCTTCATCCAATGAATGAACTTCGATCACCTCGGCTGTAATACCATCAGGAGGGGTTGCAATGCTGCCACCGAGAGCCAAGCTTTTCATAGAAACTCTCGATCCATCGGATAGAATGATGGTAGCTTGCTCCTTATCCCCACGCACCCACCGGGGAACATCTACCGATTCGAGATGAACATTCTCAAATCCGAATTTCTTCATTTTTGTTTCAATCCATGTCACTGCTTTTGCTGCCTGCGGTGACCCACTGATTCTGTGACCGATTGTGGACGTTAGCTCGCGCAAGGTTTCATAGCTCTGGCCATCACGAAGCGAGCTCTCGAAGAGATCGACGGCAATGGAATCATACGATCGCGAGGCGGGCTGGCCTGATGCGACAGCATCGTTGAGAAAGATACTCAGTGCAAGGAAGAACTGCCTCGCCCAGCTCTGGGCCTTAAAGCGTTTCCGGAAAACAGGATTTGAGAGTTCTTGCATACCTACCTTTGGTGTTTGTTCAAAGCGATGATATTTCCTGCCGGATCAGCGAATCTCGCTGTCACTTCTGGTGCATCCGCATGGTAGACTCCACGCGCGTCGTTGAACTCCTTGAGACCGTGAAATCCATGCGAAGGAATACGGAATCCTCACTGGGCAGCCCCTAACCTATGCCCCACAGCTGACGCGCCTCGTCGGCAATGACGTCTGGAAGCTCTTCCTGCCAGAATAGCTTCCTTCCCTCGAGCCGCCGCACGCCACGCGACTTGCCGAAGGTGCGGTCCAGATAGTCGGGACTTGCCGACGAGAATATTGTGTCCCCCGTGCCCCACAGAATACGCGTCGGCACGGTGCAGTGCTTGAGCTTCGGTTCGATGCCTTCCAACGGATTGCGTTCGAGCGCGATAGCGAACGCGTGCACTTGCGCCTTTCGCAGCGGCGAGCTCACGAGCGGTGCGAAGTAGTACTCGATTGCCTCGTCAGTCGGATGTGCTGGATCCGCGTAGCACATTCCTCCGATGCCCTGCGCCGATCGTGCGAGAGCCTTGTCAGCGAGCCACGGAACGAGCCATTGGTCCACATACGTTCCGGCTTTCGACATCTCGATGACGGGTAGGAGCGCGGGTGGCGGACTGTCGTTCTCCGTGTCGCAGTTCGTCAGCAGCAGCGTGCGGACACGCTCGGGATGTCGCGTCACCAAGAGCTGAGCAACCGCACCGCCGCTGTCGTTCGCGACAAGGTCGACAGTCGGAATCGAGAGAGTATCCAGGAGCGCCTCGAGCATTGCGACTTGCGCGTCTGGCGTAACGCTCTGGGCGTGGGCGACCTCCGTGTAGCCCATTGCCATGAAGTCTGGAGCGATGCAGCGGCGATGTGCAGATAAGCGATCGAGCGCGCCCCGCCACTGAAAGCTGTTGAGCGGGAATCCGTGCAGGAACAAAGCAGCGTCTCCAACCCCGCGCTCGATGTACGCGATCTTCCCAAAGCGTGTCTCGGCGTATCGCCGTGCGGCGTGGAAGGCCGCCGCATTCATTGGCCGGCGAGTGCCCTCAGCGGTCGATTGCCCGCCGTCGCGCACCAGGTGCGAAACACATCCGACGAAGGCGCCACCCGCCAGCACGCTAGCGGCAGCCTCAATGAACTGTCTACGATGCATCATAGTACCATCTCCTTGTTTACTGATTCATGATTCATGCTGGTGATGAGGCTGTCAAGAAACCTAACCAGCGGCACTGAATAACTGCATCACATCTCTTCAAGAACATTTCGTTCCCTCTCCACCGGGCCTCGATGCACATACAAAATGCTCAACAAGTCAGACCTTTTCATTTTCGCTCTTGGCTATGGAGTGGATTCAAGTAATTCGATGGCACATTGCTTCATCGCATCCCAGGCAATTTCAATATCGGCTTCGTTCGTTCTCCAATTACATAAAGCCGCTCGTATTCCATTTCGGCCTCTGTATGCTGTCGGTGTCAGAAAAACTTTTCCGCCCTTTGTCAGCCGCGCCAGGAAATCTCCGACACTCGCGGAAAAGGCTGCCATCCCTAAATCTTCTCTCAGTGTAAAGCAGACAACATTTAGGTTTGTGGGAGATAGCAGTTCAAAATACTTGGATGTGTGAATCTTTTCAGCCAACAACTTTGCCATCGCACAGTTTCTTTCGACAACCTCCTTGTAACCCTCTCTTCCGTACGCCATGAGCGTAAACCATGCAGCGAGAGCCCTCAGTCGTCTTGAGGTTTCCGGCGTATGATTCATGTAGTCAATCCCATCTCCATGATCACCCAAATAAGCGGCATTGCTATTCTGGAAGATAGACCGTTGTAGTGCCTTATGCTTCGTAAATTGTACGGCGGAATCATAGGGAACGTTCAACCATTTATGAAGATCCGCTGTGATAGAGTCAGCGAAATCTATGTCCTCCACGAGATGCTTGAATTTCGGAGAGCAAGCTGCAAACAAACCGAAGGCGGCGTCAACGTGCAACCAGAACTCATATTTAGTTTTTAATTCATTGATTGCTGTGAAGTCGTCAAAAGAAGTTGCATTGACCGTCCCTGCGTTCGCCACGACAATGCAATATCTTCCGTCAAATCTTTGCAGTTCCCTTTCGAGAGCCGTCACGTCACAAGCCTCAGTGTTTGGCATGCAAGAAATTTCGACAATACTTTCCCGTCCCATGCCCAACATAGAGAGGGCTTTATAAATGCTTGAGTGTGGATTGCCGCTGAGAACTTTGATGGGTGGAAGCTGATAGAGGCCTTGCGTGGTAACGTCCACCCCTCGCTTGTTTGCAATCCATTGACGGGCGATGGCCAATCCGACGAAATTTGACATTGTCGCGCCAGAAACAAACGAGCCGAAATTAGCGTTGGAAAGTCCGAATAATTTTCGCAGCAAGTGGATAGCTTCGTCTTCAAGGTGAATGGTAACGCCTTCGCCGTTGTCTTGGTCGAACGTGCTCGTGAGCCAATCCCCTACCAGTGCCGCAGGAGTAGTACCGCCAACGACGTAGCCGAAAGAACGTCCGCCACTGCTGGCTGTTAGACCTGACGCGTAACGCTCTCTGAATGTAGTGAGTGCGTTTGGTGTGCCTATTCCTTCGTCGGGAAGTCGCAAGAACGATTGAGGTTTCGCATCCCGAGAAACAGGGCGGGTCTCCAAACTCTGCAAATAGCCGATGGATTCTCTTAACGTCAGCTGCAGCAGTGCTTCGATATGTTCCAAGTCAGATTTGAGGTGCTGATACATTGCATTAAGCGGCAAATGTCGAATATTCTGAAAATCTGACTGGAGTGGCCATTTTATTTGCCGGCTTTCGGTTGCTCAAAGAGGCCGATGATATTTCCAGCCGGGTCACTAAACCTCGCGGTTATCTCCGGTGCATCCATACCGATTGGTTGAACGATTTTCCCTCCATGGGCAATCACCGCGTTGACGGTCGAGGCGACTCTGTCAACCATGATGTA
>CAYPVN010000130.1:0-5486 GCA_964414155.1 uncultured Chitinophagales bacterium | reverse complement strand
AACGGAAGGCGGGCGGGAGCTACTTCAACATTATCATCTTCTTTATAGACGTGAACGAGCCTGCTTGAAGCTTGTATAAGTACACACCGCTCGCGATGCGGCGGCCGCCCGCATCGACGCCATCCCACGTTACTTCATGCCTGCCTGCAAGCATTTGGCGGTCAACGATAGTGGCAATATGTTCGCCAGAAATCGTACTCACATCAAGCGTTACGTGTTCTGCTCGCGGCAATGCAAACCGGAACGTTGTATTCGGATTGAAGGGATTCGGATAGTTCTGATCCAGTTTCGCTACTGTGGGAAGATCCCCATCCCCTGCAACATCAGTCGGCGTTTGCACGATAACAATGATAGGCTCCAACAAATACTGTCTTCCGTCGAGATCAACCTGCCGCAAGCGGTACTCGTAACTTCCCGGCTGCACTGTATGATCAGTCCACGTGTAGTATTGAGGCTCCACGGTTGTCCCGTGACCGGCAACAAAACCGTCTGGCAAGTCAAAGAAATCGATTGCCCCTTGACCTCGACGCTGAACGAAGAATCCATAGTTGTTGATCTCGCTCAGGGTAATCCAATCCACTCGCACATCATCACCATTCACAACTGTACCGGTGAACGACGCGAGCTGAACCGGCAGCGGAGTCTGGTTTACAACCCGTCGCATCAACTCCGGAGCCGATTTTCCCGTTGCTAACCACGAAGCGTACAGACGCGTTCCGTAGGTGTCCGACGTGTTGTTATCTCGAAGGAACGTGATATACTCTTTGGATGCCGTCTGATAATAGAGATTGACTTCATACCAGGTTGTCTCAGGCGGAAGCGCATAAACCGTTTCATCCCAATACTGACCATCACCATAACTGTATCCAACTGGCGGGGATTGTATTTCTTTGAACGCCAAATTGGTAAAGCCGCGCGGCGGTATGCGATTATCTTTCACTGCCACATTGTTCAACACAAAATGGAATGAGGAGCCATCCGGCTCGTTGATCAGCCCGGTTGCGGTAAGGATTTCGGGGGACATTCCAAGCTTGACCTCGTACACCTTTGTGTTGGAGGTCGTCAGTGTCACAGTGCTTGTGTCGTATGCCCCAAACTCCGCAATCAAAGTCATAGATGCATTGAATGCCTTCACGTTGATCCACATTCTGCGCCCTTCCGGATATCCTGACGGAAGTTTGTGGCCAGTCTGATTGGTTACACGGACGCGGATGTTCGGCGTTTCCTCCATGACCTCCAGTGTTGCCGCGTTTCTCAACATGTACCTCGCCCGGACTATTCCAGAATCCAGAGCTGCCGTACTAGGCTCGCCCGGAAAGAATGTCGGGATGGTCTTTGGTATCCACGTATTTCCCCCCGTCATGTCGTGAAGGGCAAGATCGGTTCTTGTAACGACGTTCCCCTGAGCTGCTGCCTTTCCTGTCACGTCGCGCATGTGACAGTCCTGACATGTCGAAACATATTGCCGGTTTCCTCCGAATTGCGGGGCATAGACCCCTTGAGGCGTATTGTACGCACTCATCAGCCACTCGCTATAGGTTCGCTCGACCGGAAACTGTGTGTATGGATCGGTGGATGGGGGCGGTGTGTTGAGCGCGTTAAGCGTGTAGTAGAAGTTTCCGCTGCCATCAACGTTCTTTTGGAATGCGGGATTGCTCACATCGTGGCAAGTGCCGCAAAATGCCGCGTCGCGGTGGAACGGAGAGTAATACAGGGGGTGCCGCGGGTCAGCGTCAGTGCGCGGTCCGCGGCGCGTATCGTCCAAATCAACCACATACATGCCATTGCCCGTAAACACCGGGCGCGGCGAGAGCGTGGCAAGGTACGTTGTATCGCGCCTGAATGTGGAGATCGTGGAATAATTCGGTGTGGAATAAGCAGGGTCGGTGGGATACGGGTTTGTGCCACGGGGAAAGGGTTTGACCATCCGATGGCAGAACTCACATTGAACGCCTTCACGATCGGCCGCAGTCAGCGCACTCCCGTTCGTTGGCGTCGACCTTCCTTCAAGCCAGCCCTTTGGCGAATGACAACGAATGCACAAGTCACCTGAAAATGCGGCATCCTGATTTGCGATCACCATCGCAGCATAGAATAGTGGATCTCGCGCAGCCTGTGCCATCATGCTTCCCTTCCAGTTGAACGACGGTTCAACGGCAGTGTCGTAACCATCATGACAATTGCAGCCAGCCGTGAACGAGCCGGACTGGTTGGGCTGGCTTCCGGCAAGGAAAAAATCAAGAAGCGTTGTGTTAACGAGTACTGCGGAGACGAACGACACAACAAGCACAACGAGAGTGGAAAGAAACAGGAGCTTTCGTTTCATGGCGTCCTCCTTCTATGGTCAGATTAGATTGACCTCCGGTTGTGGTGAAAAGGAGCACTTGAGGATATGGAAGGAGTGGGCAATGAGCATGCCATATGAGCCGCAGAATTACCTCCTCGTGTTGCCCGGTTTCGCCATCTCGCAGAGTGCGCCGAACGGCTTTTCGCAAGACTGAGAGGAGAGACAAAGGACGTCGATCTTTGGAAGGATCGGGCCCCCTGTTGAAACATACAACTGTGTTATGCGATCTTACTTCACCATTACCATCTTCTTCAAAGCATTGTATGATCCAGCCTGTAGCCGATAGAAGTAAACGCCGCTCATCACTTTCAAGCCCTTTTGATCTGACCCGTTCCACGTCACCTTGTAGTTCCCCGGCGACATCTGTTCACTCACCAATGCGGTCACCAATCTGCCGAGAATGTCGAATACCTCGACTCTCACATGCTGCTCCTCCGGCACCGAGAATGCAATCGTTGTAGATGGATTGAAGGGATTCGGATAGTTCTGCGCCAGAACGAATTCAGTCGGCGTCTCCCAGCTGTTGTCGAATTCTACGCCGGTGACCGTCGTAATCGACCGCTGCAGAATGCTAATTGCATACTTCGGGTTATGGACTCCGTGGCTTCCGTCATTATTGAAGAACTGGTAATTGTAATACGCCTTCTTCAGTCTGACCGAATCCGGACTGGATGCAATCAATGACCAGCTTACGCTATCAATGTTGTAAGGTGGCAGCGCCTTTGCGAGCCGTGACCGGAGTCCGTCCATCTCATTGATGAACGGTTCAATGACCCCATCACCATCGTAGTCAAATGCCGCGATAATATCACTGAACTCGGTGATGCCTGCGTGACACTCGACGCACTTCGCGACGTTGTCGTGCTCGATGTTCGCCGAATCTGCCCAAGACATGGACCAGGAGTGACCGCCAATGCGGTTAGCCGCAACACCAGATGTAGGGCTGGCAGCCATGTGGCAACCGACGCATGCGCCCTCCACAAGCGAGTGGGCAACACTACTCGGAATAATCTGTCCCCAGCTGTGCGCGTTCTTCCCGAGGAACATATCCCCCTGCGGGCTCCCATGCGGACCGAAGGTCGAATTGATCCTTGTCGTGACAGGATATGTCTCACCGTTGCGGCGGGATTTGTGGCAATTCAAGCAGAGACCGCCGTTACCAACAGTCGTCGGGATTACAAACCCGTTCCCCAATGTGTCGGCCGTGATTTTTCTCAGTTGATGAGGCGCAGTGGTCGCATTGTGCGGCTCGTGGCACATGGTGCACCCGAAGGGGTTCAGGTTAAAAGCGAACAAACTGTCTGTTGGGGTCGTTTTCCCTTTCGTAAGATTGATGAAACCCTGTGCATCGTGACAACGAACGCAGTTGTTGAGATTATTTGTCCTGTATTCTGCACTCGTCGGAAGCTGCCGGTAAGATGAGGTATAAATGGGATTGGAGTGTAATGAGTTGCTCCATTGCCGGACGAGCATATGATGTGTTGGAGCGTCATGACATTTTGCACACACGCCAACTTCAATTGACTTTGCAGTTTTCGACGTGACACCGAGATGAAGGCTCCCGGGACCATGACACTCTTCGCAACCGATCGTCGCGACCTGAGCGAGCTGAGGAAACCGAGCAACGAGAGTGTCAAACCTGCCTGGTTGACGCAATGAATCCGGCGGGAACACCCAGCCTACTGCTGTCATTTGATCATCAAATCCGTTATTCGTGGAAGTAGGTTGTGTATCATACCCAATAGTATGACAGGGCATGCAGTAGCTTGCATAACTACTACCAAGCTGACCGGTTATCCCTTCCTTAAAGATATCAGCATGGCCACTTGTCTTCCAGGGAGTGACTTTATCAGGCTGGATAACCCCGCTGTGGCACCCTGCGCATTGTCCGGCGCCGAGATTCGGAGTGACACCTCCCACGGAACCCGCTCCAGAAAACTTCGCTGAAGTAATCACAAGCGTTGTACTGTGGGAACCTGCCGAAGTTGTAACAGTCAGACCTATCGTGTATTGACCGGTCGTGTCCGGCTTGAAGGTCGTCCACATCTTTGTTGTGCTATCGAGTGTACTGGCTGAACCGCTTGGACGACTTTGCATCACCCACGACACGGAGGTGATCGTTCCTCCGAGCAGATCCTTTGCCGAAAGATAGACGACGGTTCCCTTCGGGACGACCGGCAACCCTGATGATACGTTCGAAGTCCATCCTTTCACACTTTTGGTGTATGGAGTCACCGCTTCAACAACAATCTTCGCTCGTTGGGCCCAGAGATCTCCGGAGACGAAAGAACTCATCGCCAACAAGAGAAGCACAATCGTATACATGCGTTTCATAAGTAAATCCTCCCTCTCTTGATGAAGTAGAAAATTGTTTGTAGCGAGGAACAGTTTGGGTAAGAACGGGGGTTTGTTGAAAGGCTAAGTCAGTGGATTTCGCCACTTCAAGGAAATACCAACACCATGCCAACGAGAGTATGCGAACAGCGAGGGTGGTTACACAAGGAAAGGAGTCAAAACCTTCAAAAGCAGTATGCTTCGGAACTTTGAAATGATATTTAGGACAATATTGTCGTTTGAAATTAGGTGAACACCTTGGGCTTTTTCGGAATCGAGAACTCGATTACCAGAACTGCGAAATAAGACGGGTCGAACCATTGACAAGCCGAGTTTGAATCTCAGAGAAGAAACGCTAGATGAAAGGGTTATCGAGAACAGAGGAGTTTGGAGGGGATACGTCTATCCAGGATCCGTATCAGAGGAACAAGTTGGACAACACCACAGATCTCTGCACGAAGAGACTACTCGCCCATGCGATGACGACGCTTCTGAACTTCTTTCATCGCCTCACGGAGCTCTTGCTCAAAATGTCTCTCGAAGAGCATGTACTTCCCTCTCTGCTCGGTAGTCAGAATATCGGAAAGGCTGGCGAAGAACTTCTCATCTTCTTCAAGAATCTTTCTGTTTGCGGCAGCAACATCGGGGAACAGTTTCTCAAACTCTTTTTCATCGGCGTGGTTGCGAACAAGGCGTTCTATCTTGTCCAGGAGCTCCATCTTCGCCTTTACCAATTCCCGTTTGATATTGTCGTGTTCATTCAGTCGGGCCAGGAAGCGGACAGATTGTTCTTCCTTCATGTCCA
>CAYPVN010000129.1:0-5489 GCA_964414155.1 uncultured Chitinophagales bacterium | reverse complement strand
GAGTCTTTTTCAAGTGAGAGGGATTTGACAAACGGTGTTGGCGCATTTCCTGTACTCCAAAGCAGCAATCCGAAAGGAAGCTTTGACCCATCGTTCAGATGCAAAAGGTCTTGCTCGACCCTGACCACCGGTAACTCGGTGAGGATGTTGATATGCTGGCGCTGGAAAAGCTTCATCGCGTATCGACGGAGTTTCTCGTCGAAAGTGTTCAGGATCTCCTTTAAGGCTTCGACAATGGTAATCTTCACATCGGCAATGAGATGCGGATAGGATTTGCTCAGGTCCTCGGCAAGAAAGTCGGCGAGTTCAGCGGCGAACTCCACTCCCGTTGGTCCTCCGCCACAAACAACAAAATGCAGCAGACGGTTTCTTTCCTCTGCGCTCGTGCCAGGAAGGGATGCCTGTTCAAAGCAGGTGATGATTCGCTGCCGGAGCTCGCGGGCGTCGTGCAGCTCCTTCAGGAAATAAGCATGCTGCTCTACCCCCGGAATGTTGAACGTGTTACTGACTGCCCCAACTGCGATTACGAGGATGTCATAGTCGACAGGAAATCCCTTATTGTTTCCCACCGCTTTGCAAGTCACTCTCCGGGATTTCAGGTCAAGTTCCTGCGACCAGGCATGGAAGAAGGAGAGCTCCTTTCGCGCGTGGCGGATTGGCTCGATGATACTCCTGAACTCAATCGTTCCGACAGTCGTACTTGGCAAAAGCGGCGTAAACAGGAAGTGGTTGCGCGGGCTGACGACGATAGGTTCATAGTCGTCTTTCAGATGTTTGATAAGATTGAACGCGCCGAAACCGGTGCCAAGAATGAGAAGACGAGGGAGGGACATACACCTCGATGGAGTGATGAAGTAATCCGCTACGTTGTGTACTGAAGCTTCACCTCAACCGGCAGGACTTCGTTCATTGAGCCGGTGCGGTAACCCTGAAGGTCGAGCGTGACGTACGTGAAGCCGAGTTGTTTCATTTTGTTAACGATCTGTTCCCGCGTTTCATCCTCCATCAGGCGGGTGATTTCCTGTTTGCCGACTTCAATGCGCGCCGTTCGCTCATCATGGAAGCGAACGCGGAAGTGGCGGAAGCCCAGATCGCGCAAGAGTGTCTCTGCGCTATCGACCTTGGTGAGGTTCTCTTTCGAGATCTTCATTCCATACGGAAAGCGGGAAGAAAGACATGCAAACGCCGGCTTGTCCCATGTGGGGAGGTTCAGACGTCGGGAAAGCTCGCGTACATCGACCTTGGAGAAACGCGCTTCAAGCAACGGCGAGCGGACCTTCTTTTCAGACTTCGCACGCATGCCCGGCCGAAAATCTCCCATGTCATCGGTGATTGTACCGTCTGCAATCCATGCGATGCCCTCTTTTGTTGCAATGCCGCCGAGTTTGCCAAACAATTCCGATTTGCAAAAGTAGCAGCGGTCGGGCGGGTTCTCCTGGAATTTCAACACGTCGGTCTCTTCTGTATCGACAACGAGAAACCGCGCACCCATGCGTTCTGCGAGAGCGACAGCTTCTTCAAATTCTCGTGTGGGATACGTTTCCGATCGTCCGATCACCGCGAGGGTTTTCGGCCCGAGTTCATCGACCGCAACCTTCAGCAGGAGAGTACTGTCCACCCCCCCCGAATATCCGATCGCAACGCTTCCCATTTCACGCAGAATCGACTGGAGCTGTTCGTACTGCTTCTGTACAGCATCGCTGAGCAATTTCACATTCCTGACTGAGAAAACAAAAAACCCGTCCCGGTTGGCGGGACGGGATAATATACAAAATGTCGGGGAAACTGGAACTCTACCGCCGCAACAAATTCCGGAATTCTTTTATGGATCGTACACCGGGGAACTCACGTTCAAAATCTTTTCTCTTTTCGGGGTCAAGCTGGAACGAGCGCTTCAACGATTCGAGGGCCTCAAACGTCCTGTTCAGCATGAGCAGGATCTTCGCCCTGCTGTAGTAGGTGTGGGCGAAGTTCGAGTTTGCATTGATGGATTTGTCGAACGCCTTCAGTGACTGCTTCAGATATCCAAGTTCTTGGAGTGTCTCGCCGTAGTCCAGCCAGGCTTCGTAATTCATGGGCTCAAGCCGAGTCACCATGCGGTAGCCGATCAAAGATTCTCTCAGCCTTCCCATATTGTAGAGAAGATCAGCCTTCGCATACCAGAGCTCCGGGTAATCTTTGCTCAAAGAGAGGGACTTGTTATAATCAGCCAGTGCTTTGCGATATTGCTCCAATGAATCGTAGCAACTGCCCCTGCCGAAGTACGATTCGTAATGGTTTGGATCATGCTTGATCGCCTGTGTAAAGCAGTGGATGGCCTCATGGTACTCGTCGAGTTCCTCGTACGCGTTGCCGAGATTATGCCATGCCGGAACGTCTTTCTGGTCCAGTCGAAGGGTCTCCCTGTAGCAACTGATTGCATCATGTAAGCGCCCCATGTTGGCAAAGGCATTCCCTTTGTTGTACCACGCGGCGGGAAAGTTCTCATGAATGGCTAATGCAATGTCGTAGCTCTCGATGGCCTTGCTGTAATTAACCAACCTATTGAGGACGATACCACGGTTATACCACGCATTATAATTGTACGGGTCAAGCTTCAGATGTTCGTCGTAGCAGCGGAGTGACTCATCGGGCTTGTCGATGTAGTCGTAACAATAGCCCAATTCATACCACGTATCGCGATGTTCGGGATTCCCATCGAGCAACAATGTGAAGAGTTGAATGGCCTCCTGATACCGGCCGGTCTTTTCGAATGCAATCGCCTTGTTGAAAAGGGCGTCTTCATTGCTCGGGTCGATCTCGAGTGCCTTGTCGAAGCAGAGCAACGCATCGTCGGAGCGGCCAAGGTCGTCGAGTGTGATACCTTTGTTGATAAGAGTTTCCGGTTCGACGGGATTCAGGTTGAGCGCAGAGTCAAAGGCCTGGATTGCCTCTTCGTAGCGGTACAGGCTGCTGAGGATCATTCCCTTGCGCTGCCATGCGTCGGCGCTGTAGGGAACAAGTCCCAATAAATGGTTGATGAAGTGGAGCGCTTCATCGAACTTCTCGTTTTCGTAGTAGTAGTTGATGATCTCTTCGAGCGCTTCGGTGTTGGATATGCTTGATGAACCATCCTTAATCATATCCTTGAACTTCTTCAGCTCATCGTCGAAGCGATCCCTCTTGCCCTGATCCCCCTCAAGCTCGTCTTCAAAATCACTAAAGTCGAGAATGCTCATCGCTACCTCATTCAAAAATGTCAGGCAAGATTTTTCAACCTTCACACGCCTGTTGTGTAAATAATCAAAAATCGAACGGAAGTCAAGGTAAGAGAAAAAGCAGCGCTAAGTGAGGACACGGCTTCCGCAACTCTCATTGCTGATTGATTTTCAGGGGTTAATGGGTTATATTTATGTTTCATCTTGGAATGATTCCGGAAAATGTAAAGAAAATACGACAGAGAATAGCCCATGCATGTGCCAGAACGGGGCGAAATCCGTCAGAAGTAACGCTCGTTGCAGTCTCGAAAACCTTTCCTGGGACGCTCATTGCCGAAGCAATCCGGGCTGGTATTCACGATATCGGTGAGAACTATGTGCAGGAGGCGCTTGACAAGAAGAAGCAGCTGGCAGGCGAAAACATTCGGTGGCACTTTATCGGACACCTCCAATCAAACAAGGTTAAGTACCTCACAGATTGGATCCATCTGATCCATGCTGTGGAAAGTCTGAGTGTGGCGAAAGAGATCGATAAGTGGGGACGAAAGGCAAACAGAATTCTCGATGTCCTGGTTGAGGTGAACACAACAGGTGAGTCTTCCAAGTTTGGCGTACAATCTGATCGGGCAATAGAGTTCGTAACGAATCTCGCAGCATACACCAATCTTCGTATTGCCGGATTGATGACGATCGGTCCTTTCCTGCCCGATCCGGAATCCTCCAGGCCGATGTTCCGACAGCTACGGCTTCTCAAAGAGCAGATCACCGGTTTGGGCCAGAGCAACGCCACCATGGAGCATCTTTCGATGGGCATGACGGGAGATTTTGAGGTGGCGATTGAAGAAGGCGCCACCATCGTCCGGGTCGGAACGGCGATCTTCGGCTCACGGAAAACGAAAATCTGAGATTCATTCTCAAAGGAGGCAGCCATGAAACTCACGCCGCTCGACATCAAGAAGCAGGAGTTTAAGAAAGTGATGCGGGGATTCGACCCGGTCGAGGTCGATACGTTCATGGACATGATGGCGAATGAGCTTGAAGATTTGCTGAAGCAGCAGAAGGAGATGCGCGACAAGCATGTCGAGCTTGAAACGCAGCTGAAAGATTATCGTCAGATTGAAAAAACGCTGCAGCAGACTCTCCTTCAGGCGCAGGAGGCGAGCGGCAGAACATACGAGTCGGCCAGACGTGAAGCCGAGCTGATCGTCAAAGAGGCGGAAAGCAAAGCAGCCAAGATCGTCGAGCAGGCGAACAGCGATCTGAACCGGCTGGCAAACGAGATGAACCAGCTGAGGGCGCGCAAGGAATCACTAATCGGAAGGCTTCGTGTTCTGTTAAGCTCGGAGCTGGACCTAATCAACACACTGGAAATGGGAAGCGAAACCATTACGCGCGATAATTCCTCTCACGGCACCGGCAAGGAATCGATCCAACTGGAGGAAATTTTAAAACACATCGACGATGACAGAGATCCGCAGACAAATCGATGAAGCCGTAGCGTTTCTCAGAACGAAGACCAGGATGCAGCCGGGCATCGGCATCATCCTTGGCACCGGACTGGGCGGGCTGGCCAAAGAGATCAAGCAGGAGGCTGTCGTTGAATACGGGGACATCCCCCACTTCCCACTCTCAACCGTTGAATCTCATCACGGGAAACTCATCTTCGGCACGCTTGCAGGAAAACAGGTCGTTGCCATGCAGGGTCGCTTTCACCGATATGAAGGGTACACACTGAAGCAAGTGAGTTTTCCGGTTCGGGTGATGAAGTTTCTTGGCGTGAAGACTCTTCTCATTTCCAACGCAGCCGGCGGCATGAACCCGCAGTTCTCTGTTGGTGCCATCATGATCATCACCGACCATATCAACCTCCTCGGAGATAATCCTTTAATTGGTCCGAACGACGATGAGCTTGGCCCGCGCTTTCCGGACATGTCGGAATCCTACACCAAGCGACTCATAAACCTTGCCGAACAAGTTGCCATTGATCTAAAGATCCGGACCGAGCGTGGCGTCTTCGTTTGTGTTACCGGCCCGAACCTTGAGACACGCGCAGAGTACCGGTTCCTTCGTTTCATAGGGGCCGATGCCGTTGGGATGTCCACCGTTCCGGAAAACATCGTCGCCAACCACATGGGGATGGAAGTTCTCGGGATTTCCATTATCACGGATGAATGCTTCCCCGATGCTCTGAAACCGGCAAACGTTCAGGAGATTATCGCTGTCGCGTCGAAGACCGAACCAAAACTCACGGCGATCATGAAGGGAGTTGTCGAAAAGCTCTAGTGGTGACGT